>CALVFK010000006.1 GCA_944326805.1 uncultured Massilimicrobiota sp.
AAATTCATTATTTTGATACTTTAATGACAATGATGGATAATGCTTCATATTATGATGCTTTAGAAATCAAAGAAGAATTGGAAAATTTAGGTTATCTCAAAAAGAAAAAAACAAAACAAGTGCATAGACCTCAAAAACTTCATATAGAAACCTATATAACCAAAGATCAGATTCCTATTTATGTAGGTAAGAATAATCTGCAAAATGATTACCTTACCTTTAAGATGGCTGCCAAAAACGATATGTGGTTTCACGTCAAAGACATGCCTGGAAGCCATGTTGTTGTGCATAGTCAAAATTTAGATGAATATATCATTCGTCTTGCCAGTCAATTAGCAGCTTATTTTTCTAAGGGAAAGCACAGTTCATCTGTACCTGTGAATTATACTTTAGTCAAAACATTGAAAAAGCCACAAGGTGGTAAACCTGGTCAAGTGATATTATCCCATTATTCAACCATTTACATTGATCCTGATGAAAGTATTTTCACCGATATTAAAAAAGTGAATTCATAGAAGCATTGACAAATGTTTGTTCATAAGCAGGATAAAAAACTGGATAATACATACAATGGTTAACACGACGACATTCAATAGGACAAATGACAGGTTGTGGAACAGGCGTAATTTGATTTGTTACACAAACTTTTTTAGGAGCTACTAAAGGCTGTGGTCGTGGACAACCATTCATATATCCATTATTCATTTGTTGAGCCTGACATGAACATGAGTTCATGTTTTGGCAACCACAAGATTGTTGAAACATTATTCATCCCTCCTTCACTATTTAATGTATGTCAAAACATCAAAAAAGGCAGGGCTTTTGAAAGGAGTCATTATGAAATTAATAGAATGGAATTGTTTTAATGAAATAGAAGCTTATACAACTTGTCGTGAAGATCATGGACGTATCATGAACATGAGCTTTAATGGCATTGATGATCAGCAAGTTTTAGAAAATCGACAACGCTTAGCCAAAACACTTCATAGCGATCTTTCTCAAATGGTCGCCACTTTACAACAACACACAACACGTTTTATTGAGGTCCACCAAAGTGATGGTGGTAGAGGAATGTGGAGTCGTGATGATGCTCTCGTTGGCTATGATGCAATGTATACAAGAGATCGTCATTTATGGTTATGGACTTTTCATGCCGATTGTTGCCCTGTTTTACTATATTGTCGAGATCAAAAAATTGTGGCTGCTATTCATTCAGGATGGAAAGGAACCGTTGGTGAAATTGTAAAAAAAGTAACACAGCATTTAATTGAAAATGAAGGATGTCAGCCCCAACATATTTATGCTTATATCGGTCCTTCTATTGAACAACGTCATTTTGAAGCAAAAGATGATATTATTGATTTAGTTAAGAAAATGTCTTTTGATACAAGTCGCTTTTATATTCAAAAAGAGGATGGAGCTTATCTTTTAGATAGTAAAGGATTGATTCAACAACAACTATTAGAATTACATGTCCCACAAAGTCATATTACAGTTTCTCCTTATTGTACAATAGAAAATGAGGACCTCTTCTTCTCCTATCGCAGAGATAAAAGTCCTCATCGCCATATTACATTGATTTCTCTAAAGTAACCTTCGGGTTACTTTTTATCATTTCATCCATTACTTCAGGTAATAATTCAATTAAACGTGATGGCAGCACTGTATAGGCTTTTTTAGCTAATTGCTCACCAGTATACCCATGTATAAAAACGCCTAATATTGCCGCTTGTATAGCCTGATAACCTTGTCCTAAAAAACTGGTAATGATGCCCGCTAAAACATCTCCCATGCCCCCTGTTGCCATCGCTTTATGACCTGCCATAACACGATATGATTCATATCCATTCGTCACTATTGTATATGGTCCTTTTAAAACCAATGTCACATGATACGTTTTCGCGAAAGCTTGTGCTATTTCCAACATATCATCGTCTTCCTGAAAAGGACATAAACGCTGAAATTCACCTAAATGGGGCGTTAAGATAATATCACGCTTTTGATTTTTTAATAAATCAACATGAGCTGATAAAATTGTTAAAGCATCACCATCAATAACCAGTGGTTGATTTGTTTTTTCCAACAAATCAATAACATAACGATAGCTATCCAGACTTTGTCCTAACCCACATCCAATCAACAAAGCATCATACTTCACAAAATCTTCTCTTTGTAAAATCGGTGGTCTTAAAACCGCAGTTGCTTCAGGACAAAACTGCGTCAATGCATTGATGACACTTTCATCGCTCATAACAGTTGTAATTCCACTTCCACTATACACACAACTTTTGGCACTTAATAAAGCGGCCCCTTTATATTCCTGACATCCTGTAATCAGACAAGTATATCCATAAGTTCCCTTATAACCATCAAAGACTCTCTCTTTCAATAATGGAAAAACCATCTTTGCATCGCCCATTTGATACAAACCCGCTGCCTCACTTACATTTTTTGCATCAAGCATTTCAACAATGACTTCTCCCGTAAAAAAGCGACTATCTGGATTTAAAAAACCATTTTTCATAGCACTTAAAGTTATTGTCTTTGTTGCACAAACAACACTTTGATATGGCTTTCCAGTATTACATTGTAACCCCGTTGGAATATCCACAGCAATCACTTCATGATCATACAACTGATTCATTCCTTCAATGACACTTTGATAAATCCCTCTTGGACAACTATTGAGACCAAACCCAAAAATTGCATCAACAATCGTTTCACACAAATCCATACATTCAATCAATTCATCTAAATTATCTTGTTGAAACAAATAAACTGGAACAGATAAATCATAACATTGTTGTAGATAATATAAATTAGCCTGAGAAAGATGATTTTCATTATCAAAGATAAAAACACGTACTGCTTTTTGATTTTGAAAGAGCTTGATAGCAAGAGATAAACCATCCGCCCCATTGTTACCCGGTCCACATACAATCGCAAAAGAATCTCCTGACATATGTTTGTACAAACAGTCACTTGCTTTATCAACCAATTCTTCAATCGTATACCCTTGTTCCAATAAACAAGCATCATATCTTTTCATCAAAGTCTGACTTCCAATATACATTTCTATCACCTCGTTTCTTTGATTATACCAAAATAAAAACTGTAATGAAATCATTCATTACAGTTTTTGATTATTAATATCTTACACCACAAGTAAATCCACTTAGACTTGTGTAGCTAACAACAGCTCCACTATGTGGAGAGTGAATAACTCTACCACCACCTACATAGATTCCTACGTGACCTGGACGCCAAACAATATCACCAGGTTTAACTTTAGATAGAGAAATTGTTCTTCCTCCACTCTTTTGTGCACCCGATGTACGTGGGATACTCTTACCGTTTTTACGATATACCCATTGAGTAAATCCTGAACAGTCAAATGAACTTGGTCCAGTCGCACCCCATTTGTATGGGCATCCTAATCGTGTTTTTGCAGTAGCTACCATTCCTTGATTAGGTGCAATATCATCTGGATTAACAACTGTGACTTTCAAAGATTTAGAAGCAGAATTTCCAGCCTTATCTGATACACTATATGTGACTGTATACTTACCAGCCTTTTTTGTATTAACAGATCCACTGATTTTGACTTTAGAAGTCAGATTTCCATCTTTGTTGTCAGTTGCACTCTCTAGATATTTCTTAGCACTAAAGCTCTTACCTTTTGTTATTTCAACTGAAGATTTAGATAAACTAATCTTCGGTGCACTTAAGTCACCAACATTAACTGTTAATGATTTTTCAGAAACATTTCCAGAAGAATCTTTAGCAGTAATTTTTAAAGTCGTTTTTCCATCCTTTTTTGTATTGACCGTTCCATCTACATCAATAGATTTAACAGTCTTATCAAAGTTATCAGAAACCTTGATATAATCAGAATAGTCAAACTGAGAACCATAGTCTACTGTAACTGTAGATCCCTTCTTGTAACTAATCGTAGGAGCAGTTGTATCTGAAACATAGAATTCAAATGTTTGTTGTGTTGTATTTCCAGCGTTATCTGAAACACTCAACGCAATCATCTGTGATCCTAGTTTTGAAGTATCAAGTTTCTTGTTTGTTTCAATGAATGGTGTGACATCTCCATCAACATTGTCTGAAGCATTGACATATTGTGTAATATCTTTACTTCCATTCGCTTCCACATTAATAACATAACCTTGACTTCCACCTACTGGCTTCAATTCAGGAGCTGTTTTATCAACAACTTCTACTTGAACAACCTTTGTACTTAAATTTGAGAACATATCGGTTGCAGTTACTTCGACGTTATATATACCTAATTGATATGCATCATATGATGTATCATCAATCTTTACATCCATAGCGTCTAGGGAATCACGATTATCAGAAATAGCGAACATTGTCTTATCCAGCTTTGTTCCATAAAGAACTTCAATCTTATTAGCTTCGATTGTTGGTTTTTCTTTATCAACAGCTGCATAACCAACCAAACCAAATGTAGAAATGCATAACATCGGGATGAACATGGCTTTACGTTTCAAAACATGTTCTTGCATCATTTCTAATAAATTCGTCTTAATATTACTATCCATTCGTTGCCTCCTTTCAATAATATACCCACTTAGAATTATAAAACAACGTTCACAAAAAGTCCACATTTTTCTTAAGAAATTCTTAAGAAATTAAAATTATATTGATTAAATCAATATTTTTTAACAAAACTTTTTTTGTAAATATTCTTTTTACTTATACAAATTATGAACATTTTACTTTGTATTTAATCATATTTTGACATTTTTTTCATAAAATAGAGTACAAAAAGGAGAATGTTATGATTATTGTTTATTTTTCAATTTATTGTTTTTTAGGTTATTGGCTCGAATCATTTTATATTTCAATATTTAAAAAGCAATGGTATTCATCAGGATTATTGAAAGGTCCCTTTATTCCTCTTTATGGTTTTGGAGCATGTCTTTTAATTCTTTGTCAGCCTGTTTTGATAACCTTACCTGCTTTTTTGACCTGTCTTACTGGTGGTATTCTTATAACTCTTTTAGAATTATTAAGTAGTTATTATATTGAAAAAATCTTTCATACGCGTTGCTGGAATTATTCACATCATCGTTTTCATTATCAAGGAAGGATATGCATGAGCTATTTTCTTTTATGGTGTTTACTCAGTGGCTTCTTCATCTATCACATACACCCCTATTTTCTTTCATTATCTCTCCATCATGATACCTTTTATCTTCTAAGTCTGATTTATATTTCTTTTATTTTAAAAGCTTATGGCGAACGCGTTTTTCTATCTCATAAAAAAGGAATCAAAATTCATTAAAAAAGAAGACTATTTCAGTCTTCTCTATCCAAGATAAGCTTCTCTTACTTTTGAATCATTCGCTACATCAGCCGCTTTTCCAGACACAATCACATTTCCTGTTTCAAGAACATAAGCGCGATCTGCAATAGATAGTGCTTTATTAGCATTTTGTTCAACAAGCAATACTGTCACACCATCTTTATTAATACTCTTAATAATATCAAATATTTCATTAACAAGAATAGGAGATAATCCCATAGAAGGTTCATCAAGCAATAACAGTGTAGGTTTTGACATTAAAGCACGACCCATTGCCAGCATTTGTTGTTCTCCACCAGACAATGTTCCTGCCAATTGGTTTCGACGTTCTTTTAAACGAGGAAAACGCTGATACACTTTTTCTAAATCTTCATTAATCTTATTATCAGTGCGTAAATAGGCTCCCATTTCAAGATTATCCTGTACTGTTAACTGTGCAAAAATACGTCGTCCTTCAGGCACTTGCGCTAATTTACGTGCAATAATTTTATGAGCATGAAGCTTTGTAATATCTTCTCCCATAAAAGAAATTATCCCACTCTTTGGTTTTACCAAACCACTGACTGCATGCATAATAGATGTTTTCCCTGCTCCATTGGCACCAATCAAAGCAACAATCTCACCCTGATTAACCTCAAAACTTACATTTTTAATAGCATGAATTACACCATAGTAAACATTCAAATGATCAACTTTTAACATGGTCATCCCCCCTCTATTCTTCATTTCCTAAATATGCCGCAATGACATCTGGATTATTTTTAATCTCATCTGGTGTTCCAAATGCGAGAACCGTTCCAAAATTCAAGACTGCAATTTTTTCACAGATTCCCATAACGAGTTTCATATCATGTTCAATCAACAAAATAGCAATAGAAAATTTTTCTCTTACAATTTTAATCGTTTCCATCAATTCTTCTGTTTCTATAGGGTTCATCCCAGCTGCTGGTTCATCCAACAAAAGAAGTTTAGGCGATGTCGCAAGTGCTCTTGCTATTTCTAGTTTACGCTGTTTCCCATATGGTAAATTTCCTGCTTTTACATCTGCATATTTTTCTAAATCAAAAACACGAAGTAAACTCATCGCCATCTCATGCATAGCTTCTTCTCCTTTAAAATAACTTGGAAGATGAAGAATAGATGATAATAAAGAATAATTCTGAGAATGATGCAATCCTACTTTGACATTATCAATAACACTCATTTTTTTAAACAAACGTATATTTTGAAATGTTCTTGCAATTCCAAGCTGTGTAATTTGTGTAGGTGTCATTTTTAAAAGAGATTTTCCATTAAAGATAATCTGTCCACTCGTCGGTTTATAAACACCCGTTAATAAATTAAAAACTGTCGTTTTTCCCGCACCATTAGGTCCAATCAAACCATATAATTGATTCTGATTCATTTCAAAATTAAATTCATCAACAGCTTTTAAACCACCAAACTGGATTCCTAATCCTTCTGCTTTCAACAAACTCATCAGTCATCCACCTCCACAGTCTTATTCTTAAAAAATTTAGATTTAATACGTGGGCCTAAATTTTTCTCTTTAATAATCATTGCTGCAATTAAAACAACTGCATAAAGCAACATACGATAATCTGCAAATGCTCTCAAATATTCAGGCAAGATTGTCATAACAATAGCGGCTATAATAGATCCTTTCAAATTACCTAATCCACCTAAAACCACCATAACAAGAATTTCTACAGATTTATTATAATCAAATGTAGAAGGTACCAGCATCCCCATGTATTGAGCATACAATCCACCTGCTACACCAGCAAAAAAGGCTGAAATAGCAAAAGCTAAAATCTTATAATATGATGTAGGAATTCCAGACAGCTCGCTGGCTGTTTCATCTTCACAAATAGAAATGATAGCACGACCATGTCGAGATTTTACAACACAGTAGATAACATAAATCGTAATAACAGCGCTTATAAAATAAACAGAAAAATCAATATTCATTGCTTGAAATCCCATAAGTCCTTTAGCCCCATTAGTAATACTCAAATTCAACATAATAACACGTATAATTTCATTAAAAGCTAAAGTGATAATACAAAGATAATCCCCTTTTAACCTTAATGTAGGAATACCAATGAGAATACCTATTAAACAGGCAGCAATCGCACCAATCAATAAGCTTAGTAAAAAAGGAAGATGTAGATACAAACTACACAAAGCTGATGTATAAGCACCAACAGACATAAATCCAGCATGTCCCAATGTTAATTGTCCTAAATAACCACTTGCTAAATTTAAACTTGTTGCCAATATAACATTGATGCAAGCCATAATTAAAATTCCTGACCAATAATAATCAACAACGCCCGCACTCATCAAAAACATAATGAGTCCATAAATAACCAAGGCTGCGATAAAGGATATAATCAAGTCTTTTATTTGTTTCTTTTTCATCCTTATCACCTACACTTTCTCTCTCATATTCTGGCCAAACAATCCTGCTGGCTTAACTAATAGTATAAATATTAAAATCCCAAAAACAACGGCATCAGAAAAAGCAGAAGAAATATATGAAATGGTAAATGCTTCAGCCACACCTATAATTAATCCTCCAACCATAGCACCTTGAATACTACCAATTCCACCAAGAACGGCAGCAATAAAGGCTTTAATACCTAACATAGCCCCTAAATATGGATTAATCAAAGAATAACTCATTCCATAAATAATTCCAGCTATAGCACCTAAACCTGAACCAATAGCAAATGTTAAAGAAATTGTTGTATTCACATTAATTCCCATCAATTCAGCAGCTCCACGATCTTCACTAACTGCACGCATTGCTTTTCCCAATTTTGTTTTATTAATAAACAAAAGCAATAACCCAGTACAAATAAAAGTAAGAACGAGTGAAAGCAAAGCCACATATGTAATATGAGCTCCAAACAAAGAAACAGTTCCACTAGGCATAAATTGAGGAAAAGTTCTTGCAGCCGAACCAAATAAAATTAAAAATAAGTTCTGTAATAAATAACTCACTCCAATAGCTGTAATTAAAACAGCTAAACTTCCACTGTTTCTAAGTGGTTTGTAAGCAACTTTTTCTGTCACAACACCTAATAAAGCACATCCTGCTATCGCCACCAGAACACTCACAATAATCGGTACTTTGACAATAGATGTCATCACATAAGCCAGGTACGCTCCAACCATAATAATCTCACCATGAGCAAAATTTATCATCTTTGCGATACCATATACCATTGTATATCCAATAGCAACTAATGCATACATACCACCTGTACTTAATCCATTGATGATTTGTGTTAAAAATTCCATCTATAAACCTCCTGACTTAAAAAAATAAAGGAGAAAAATCTCCTTTATTTTTCTTCTAATCTAAATAACTATATTCCCCATTTTTAATAGTTTTAACAACCAATTCTTTTGTTGGATTATGTTGATCATCAAATTCAAAATGACCTGTAATACCATCATAATTTGTTTTTTCCAGCTCTTCACAAATTTTTGCATAATCTGTTGTTCCTGCTGCTTCAACAGCTTTCAATAGAACCCAAGTTGCATCATAAGCCATTGTTCCAAACATGTTTGTATCACTATCATATTTTTCTTTATATTTTGCTACATAATTCTGTACATCTTCTACACGATCATCAAATGTATTTGTATAATAAGCACCATTGAAAATAGATTTATCGACATCTTTAACTGATAAAACGCCATCCCATCCATCTGTTCCTAAGAATGTACCTTCATATCCAGCATTTTTAAATTGTCCAACCATTGTTGCAATCATTTCATAATAATCTGGAATATATACAGCATCAGCACCAGATTGTTTTACTTTTGTAATATAACTTCCAAAGTCTTTTGTATCTTTAGGATATTTTTCTTCTAAAACAATTTGTGTACCATCTTTATTGGCTTGTGCAACAAATGAATCTGTACATCCCTGACTATAATCACTTCCACTATTTGTTAGAATAGCAACTTTTTTAACATTAATACGTCCATCACCAATGGCTGTTGCAATTGTTTGACCACCCATTGAATCATTAGAACATGTTCTAAAGTAATTACTTCTTGTACTTCCATCATTATTTAAAGTAATACTATCACCTGACGTACTAGGTGAAACAATTGGTGTTCCATCAGCTTTTGAAGCTTCTCCCAAAGCCAATCCTTCAGCCGTAATAACCGGACCTACAATCCCAACAACTTTTTCACCAACTAATTTTTTATATGCATTCACAGCATCTGTTTCTTTACCCTGAGAATCTTCCGCTAATAATTCTACCTTATATTTTGCACCTTCAGAATTATTATAATCTTCTATTGCAAGTTCAATTGTATTTTTAACAGGAATTCCATAAGTAGATGTTTCTCCTGTCAATGGACCAACAAATCCAATTTTAATTGTATCTCCATCTTTTAATTCTGTCGCTGAAGAACCCCCAGTTCCTCCACCGCAGGCAACGAGCATACTTGATACCGCCATTAAAGACATTACTTTTTTGAATTTCATATATCTCTCCCCTTTTTTTAATATATTCTTTATTATACTTAACATTTTATACAAGTCAATAAAAAATAGCATTGTTTTTTTAAATATTCTAAAAATCATAAAAATATTTACTTATTTAATAAAATAAGATAGATTTAATAAAGAAAAAAAAGGAATCCCTATTTTTAATAGTTATTCCTTTATCCTCTACACTTAACATAGATTCCCTTATTCTATGCTTTTTAAAGACTCTACCATATCAACCTTATTTAAAACATGTCGCATTGTTAAATTAATAAGGTAGGTAAAACCTAAAGTCATAATAACAGCATATATATAACTGCTTACATTTAATTGTCTTACAAACATTGTCATATCCAATTCTACCGTCAAAATAATAAACTTATGAAGGAAATAACCAAAAATCATACCTAGTAAAGAACCTATCACTGATAAAAGAACATTTTCTCTAAAAATATAGTCATAAACTTCTTTACGTCTAAAACCTAAGACTTTAATCGTTGCTATTTCACTTTTACGTTCTTGAATATTAATATTCGTTAAGTTATAAAGGACAATAAAATTCAAAGCCCCTGCACAAACAATCAAAATAATAACAACCAGATTAACACTTTGAACCTGTTTATCAAATTCTTCCCCTATTGATGATACATTGGTCAAATTTCCATAGCCTTTATCCTGCATATAAGCTTCTAATGTCTTTTGACTTGAAGCACGATCATCCTGTAGAATCAAAAATGCGTTATTAATTTCCAAATCCTGTAATGTCAATGATTCATATAAAGTCTGAGACATGTAAATGTAATTCATAAAATAGTTTTCTGTGATACCTGAAACCTTTACACTATACTTTGTTTCATTGAGTTCAATATCAATCGTATCATTGTCTTCAACACCAAGTAATTCAGCTGCTTTCGCAGTTAAAATAACCCCTTCATCATCAAGGACCAAATCTTTATAAGTCTGATAATTTCTAAATTGTACAAAGTTTTTCATATTATCCATTGACTGATAAACGACTAGTGAGCCATATAAATCTTCTTTGTCTTTTAAAATATTAATACTCTTATTGAAAACATATTCGATATTTGCGACTTCACTACGATTCATTAAATCTTTTTGATACTCTTGTGCTGTTTTGGTTGATATACTATCCTCTAAACGGACAAGATAATCATATGTGAAAACGTCTTGATATTGTTTATCAACAACCTGTGACACAGAGGATTTAACACCAAAACCAGTAATAATCAAAGCTGTACATCCTGCAATACCAATCACTGACATAAAGAAACGTTTTTTATACCTAAAAATATTACGCATTGTTACTTTCTGATTAAAAGACAAACGACGCCATAACCAATGAATTCTTTCCAAAAGAATACGTTTTCCTACTTTTGGTGCTTTAGGTCGCATTAAGACGGCCGGCATCAAATTCAATTCACTCATACAAACAAAGAGTGTCACTGCCAAAATAACAAACACTGATATAAAAACTGTTTCCAATAACACCCATGTGCTGGCATAAATCAAAATTGGTGCATCTACTTGAAATAACATTAAATTATACAAATAATAAATGATACGTGGGAAAAATTGTGTCCCTGAAACAATGCCTAAAATACAGGCAAAAAATGTTGCAAAGATAACATATATCATGTATTGCTTC
Source organism: uncultured Massilimicrobiota sp. (assembly GCA_944326805.1). Taxonomy (GTDB): domain Bacteria; phylum Bacillota_I; class Bacilli_A; order Erysipelotrichales; family Coprobacillaceae; genus Allocoprobacillus. The sequence goes on from CALVFK010000006.1 coordinate 11,524, forward strand.
ATAACATCCCATTTAGAATAACCTAAAGCACGCAACGTTCCACTTTGACTCCTTTGTTCTTCGACCATTCTTGTCATTGTTGTCAGTGAAACCAAAGCTGATACAAGGAAAAACATTAATGGGAAAATATCTGCTATAGAAGCAATAGAATCTTTATTAGAATCAAAATTCACAAGTCCTGAATTTTCATGACGTGTTAAAGTATAAAGTCTTCCTTTAGGAATCTGATCAACTTGATCCCTTGCTTCATCTAACTGTGATTTTGCCTGATCTAATTTTTCTTGAGCTTTTTCTAATTCATTATTTGTTTTTAATTCTTCTAAAGTCAATTGATTTTCCTGTTGCTGAATTTCAAGTTTTGCCTTTTCAATTGCAATGGAAGCTTCATTCAATTGTGTAAGTCCATCCAATGATGAAGATGCATTATTAAGAATATCACCCATTTTTTCTAGACTCGCTATTGATTTTTGAACTTCCGGAGAAATATTTTCAACATTTTCATTTTGGTAATTCTCAAGTTCCTTTTGTAAACTTTCTAAATTATTTTTTAACTCTTCACTTGTACTTTCAATCGTCCCTAACATCTCTTGAATCTGTGAAGAAGCAGTCGATTGAGCTTTCAAATATTCAGCTTCTTTTGTAGCCAATGTAATTTTCGCATTCGTTAATTGAATTTTAGCTTCTAATATCTTTTCATCAAACAAATCTTTAGAATCACTATATGTCTGATAACCTTCATCATATTCTTTTTGAGCATCATCTAATTTTGATTTCGCATCACTTGTTAAATCTTCATACAGACGACTCATTTTTAAAGATAAAGTACTTTTTATTTTTGTATTGACATCTTCAATATAATCATCGTATGCCTCACTGAAAACATTATATTCTTTAGCTCCCTTTACACAAACCGAAATCTGATTGTATAAAATATCTTCATTTCGCAATTCGTAAAGATCTTCCGGCATAGCCAAAAAATCATTATTTTCATTTAAAATTTCAATATACCCTGCATTTGTTCCATCACCTAAAGTATTCGTTCCACGATCCGTAATAGCAATATAACGAACATCATTTACAATACCAACGATTTTGAATGTCTTTTCACCTTGATCATTATGAATAGAAATCTCATCACCAATCTGATAATCTTCTGCCACCATTTCTTCATCAATGACGCATTCATTGTCTTTTTGAGGATAACGGCCATCAACCAGATAAGGTTGATTAAGCATATCTTGATCATATTGTTCACTGGCATAAACAGTCACTCCTGCCAGTGAATCATTGTGATGAATCAATGCATCAAACTGATAGCCATACTGGATATCTTCAATACCTGATATATTTTGAATTTCACTAATATCATCTTTGGAAAACCCTAACGATGCCATATATGTTAAATCCGCATAATGATGTTCATCCAAATAATGATCCATTGATTGAGTCATTGTTCCTGGTGTATTTCTTAACCCTGCAAAAAAAGCTGCACCTAAAAATACAATCGCAAATATGGAAAAAAATCTCGCTTTGGATGTGAAAATCATCTTTCTGAGATTTTTCCAATAAGCTTTTTTCTTTCCTCTTACCATTCAATTTCCTCGATTGGTTGTGGGTTTTCATTGATTTCAACCCCATTGACTTTTCCGTTTTTTAAATGAATGACACGATCCGCCATCGGTGCTAAAGCAGAGTTATGAGTAATCACAATGACTGTCATCTGATAAGTATCACACATTTCCCTTAATAAAGATAAAATCGCCTTCCCAGTCTGATAATCCAATGCGCCTGTTGGTTCATCACATAGCAAAAGTTTAGGATTTTTAGCAATCGCTCTTGCTATAGCAACACGTTGTTGTTCTCCACCAGATAATTGGGCAGGAAAGTTCATCATTCGATCAGCCAAGCCAACACGTTCTAAAACATTTCTCGCATCCAAAGGTTTTTGAGAAATCTGTGATGCTAATTCGACATTTTCTAAAGCTGTTAAGTTTTGTACAAGGTTATAGAACTGAAATACAAACCCTATATCATTACGACGATATTCTGTCAATTTCTTTTCAACATATAAAGCAATGATTTCGCCATCAACTAAAATAGAACCACTCGTTGGTGAATCCATTCCTCCCAGTAAATTTAAAATAGTCGTCTTTCCAGCTCCTGAAGCCCCAACAATGACGACAAATTCCCCTCTATTCACAATAAAATTAACTCCATCACTGGCATTAATCGTTATATCCCCCATCGTATAACTTTTGACAATATTTTTAAATTCAATTAAAGCACTCATATTGATACCACCCTTTTTATAAGTGTAACATATTTTCATCCAAAAAAAAACAATGTCATGACAATAACAAAAATTTACATAATAAAAAGGAATTTAAGACAATTCCTTTCCATTTATTAAAATCTGTTCAGCACACATGATTCCATCAATAGCTGATGACATTATTCCTCCAGCATATCCAGCTCCTTCACCTATTGGATACAAACCTTCCCATGATTGATAAGAAGCATCTCTTAAAATACGCACAGGTGCACTGCTTCTGGCTTCAATACCTGTGATAATTGTATCTTCATCTATAAATCCATGCATTTTTTGATTCATTTGAATAAGTCCATCATGCAATGCCTGATTAATAAAATCAGGGAACAGTTCATTCAAATCACATACACGATAACCTGGACGATAGGTTGGAGTGATTTGACCTAACGGATTGATTTCATGGTGTAAATAGTCCTGCACTCTTTGTACTGGCGCAAAGTAATTGCCTCCCCCTAATTCAAAAGCTTTATGTTCAAGTTCTCTTTGAAAGGCAATACCAGCTAATGGATGGGAACTTTCAAAATCATCCGTTGATACTGTAACCAGAATGGCACTATTGGCATTTTGACCATCTCTGGCATAATAACTCATCCCATTGACACAGAGTGTCTGTTCTTCGTGATGTGATGGCACAACAACACCACCAGGACACATACAAAATGTATAGACTCCCCTTTTCTCGCTTTGTACAGCCAATTTATAACTGGCTGCCTTTAAATATGGGGATGAGGCACTTTTCTTGTATTGAATCTGATTGATTTTTTGTTGGGATTGTTCAATACGAACCCCCACAGCAAAAGGTTTTTGTTGGAGTGGAACACCTTTTTGATAAAGCATTTCATATGTATCTCTGGCACTATGCCCAATGGCTAAAACAAGTAAATCACTATTCAAAATCTTCTTTTGATGATTTTGTAAAACTGTAACTTGATAACCTGTTTCTGTTTTTTGAAAATCAATCATTTTTGTTTCAAATAAGAAAGTGACGCCTTTCGATATTAAAAACTTACGCATATTTTGAACAACTTGTCGTAAATAATCAGTACCAATATGTGCTTTATGAAGATATAAAATATCCTCTGGTGCCCCAAACTTTACAAATGTTTCTAAAATATAACGAATACGCTTATTTTTTACACCTGTTGTTAATTTTCCATCAGAGAAAGTTCCTGCACCACCTTCTCCAAAAGCAATATTACTTTCACTATGCAATAAACCATGTTCAAGCAAATCTTGAACCGCTTTTTCACGTTTTTTAATTTCCTGTCCTCTTTCAATTACCGTGACCTTTTGCCCACTCATAGCCAAAACATAAGCACAAAACAGCCCAGCTGGACCACTACCGACAATTATGACTTCTTGATCATTGGATGGTAAATACTGATATTGATAAGGGTGTACTTTTTGAAGTTGAGGGAATCTTTTTAAAAACTGTTCTTCATTGGAAACAGTAAAATCAAAACTACAAATCCAATGGACATTTTGTCTTCTGGCATCCAAAGATTGTTTAACAAGCGAAACATTTTGAATTTCTTTTTCACGAACATTTAAACTTTGAGAAATGACTTTTGCATAACGTTGTTCACCAAGTTTTACTTTTAAATTATGTATTCTTAACATAGACATTCCTTTCTATTGCTTTTGCGACACGATAAGCACTCGCAAAAGCAAAATGTAAATTATAACCTCCACACATTCCTGCCACGTTTAATATTTCTCCCATTGCATAAATACATGGATATTGTTTCAATTCCAAATCTTCTGTTACTTCCTTTAAAGATAGACCACCTTTCATGACTTGGGCATAAGAAGCTTCTCTGATACCTTTGATTTCTAATGGATAATGCTTCAATAATGATGTAAGCTGATCAATAGAAAGATGCTGATATTTTTGAAATGCGATAGCAATCTTATGATTCATCAAGCCTTCTAAAAAGAAAGAAGATTGTTTTGATAATAACTGACATAACTGATTGTGACTTAATTCATCAAAAAAATCAATATATAATTGATAATGATGATGTTTTTGATAAAAAGAAGATAATTGCATGACTGCAATTCCACTGACACCATAATCAGTAAATAATAATTCTCCTTTTTCCTGATGTATACATTTTCCATTTTCAACTAACGAGAATGTTCCTTTGACTCTTACACCTTTTAAAGACTTCAAGACAGGGTACGTATAAAATTGAACAAGCGAAGGCATAGGTTCAACTACTTTTAAACCCATTTGCTGTAAAATCTCATAGCGTGATGTATTCATTCCCGAAAGTTTCCCTGCTTCACTTCCCATAGCTAATACAACAACATCAGTGATAATATTTTGAGAATTTGTTTTAATGAGATATTGATGCTTTTGTCGTTGAATTTGCAAAACTTCCTGTTCATATTGAAAAACTACACCCATTTTTTCACTTTGCTGCATGAAAACGTTTCTCACAGATAATGCCTGTTCACTTTTAGGATAAAGCAAATCACCTTGATAAACACAATAAAGTCCAATTTTTTGCATTTGTTCAACCATATCAAAATCTTGAATAATCGATTGAACCATTTTGAGTTGATCACTTTGATAATATTGTGAATGCATTTTTTTATTAGATAGATTACATCTTCCATTTCCTGTGGCTAATAATTTTTTTAATGGGGCTTTGTTTTGTTCTAAAACAATAATTTGATTTTGGGGCATTTGCTGTTTTAATAAAAGTGATAAATAAACACCAGATGCTCCCGCTCCAACAATAACAATTTTTTTCACAGCAGACTCCTTTCTATCATCTCTCATGATGAAATATAGTGATTATACCATTTTTTATTGAAAAATCACTAAAAAATGTTTATAATACTAAAGGAATTTTTAAAGGAGGCGTTTAATCATGGGTAGAGCACATGAAGTGCGTAAAGTTGCAATGGCAAAAACAGCTGCCAAAAAAGCAAAATTATATTCACGATATGGAAAAGAAATTTATTTAACAGCAAAAGCTGGTGGACCAGAATTAGATGGAAATTTAGCACTAAGACGTTTAGTAGACAAAGCAAAAAAAGAACAAGTTCCTGCTGATGTTATTAAACGTGCTATTGATAAAGTCAAAAGTGGTGTGACTGAAAATTATGAACCTATTCAATTTGAAGGTTTTGGTCCTGGTAATTCTACATTAATCGTGAAATGTTTAACAGATAATATCAATCGTACAATATCACAAGTTCGTCCAGCATTTACAAAAGCAAAATCTAAATTGGGAGCTGAAGGCTCTGTTGCTTACTTATATAATGTTGAAAGTACTGTTATTTTAAACGGTATGAGTGAAGATGAAGTCTTAGAAGCATTAGTAATGGGAGATGTTGATGCAAAAGACATCACAACATTAGAAGATGGACGTATTAAAATCATTGGTGAACCAACAGATTTAAATAAAATTAAAACAGCCATTGAAGCTGTTAAAGAAGATATTGAATTTGATGTAGATGATATTACAACAACACCTCAAGAATATGTTGAACTTGAAGGTGATGATATGATGTTATTTGATAGATTAATGGGATTATTAAATGATTGTGATGATGTTGATGAAGTTTATCACAATGTTTCAAATTATGATGACGGAGAAGAAGAATAACATGTTTGCATGTTATCTTTTTTTATATGAAAGTTACTCATTTATATCATAGTGGTTGTTTAATCGAGTTAGATCACCACCTGCTTTTATTTGATTATTATCAAGGTGAACTTCACCTTAATCAAGACAAACCTCTTTATGTTTTTGTTTCTCATCGTCACTACGATCACTATAATCCCAATATTTTTAAAATTCATCATCCTCAAATCACTTATATTTTATCCAATACACTGCGTCATAAATATGATGCATATTATGTAGATATACATCAAACTTATCAAATAGATGAATTATCTATTTCCACATTGCTTTCTACTGATGAAGGATGTGCTTTTCTTGTCCGTGTTGAAAATCAGACAATCTATCATGCTGGTGACCTGCATTGGTGGCACTGGGAAGGCGAACCAGAACAAGACAATATCTATCAAAAACAAACTTATCTTCAAGAAATCTGTTCTATCAAAGAACCAGTTGACCTTGCTTGTGTTGTTGTGGATATCCGTCAAGAAAAAGAGTATTTGCTGGGCTTAAATGCTTTTTTAAGACATGTTCCTACAAAATACATTTTACCAATTCACTACTTTGGATATTACGAAACAACAAAACTCCTATTACAAGAGCATTTAGATAATCCCTATCACGCTCAAATCTTGGCTGTCACTCATCAAAATCAGACATTTGAAATTCTTACATAAAAAGAACCTTACTCAAAAGGTTCTTTTTACTTATTTTTGTGGCACTATTTCCAGCCAGTAATCATCGGGATCATGAATAAAATAAAGACCCATTGCTTCATTTTCAAAGCATATACATCCCATATCCTGATGTAATTGATGATATGCCTCATAATCATCCACAACAAAACAAATATGACTTTCATTTTCTCCTAATTCATAAGCCTGCGGATGATCTTTTAGCCATGTTAATTCTAATTGAAAAGAGGATTCACAATCAGTCAGATAAACCAGTTTAAAACTTCCATCTGATGCTTCCTTTTCTCTAATGACAGTAAGTCCTAATGCTTTTTGATAAAATGCGATACTTTTTTCTAAATTTGTAACATTAATGTTACAATGGTTAAATATTGCTTTCATACGATCCCCCTACTCTTCATCTGGAAATACTGTTGTAATAATAGGTCTTCCTTCTCTATCAACCAATACAGTCAATCCTGCACCAACAGAATTACTATGAAACAGATAATTTACACCTGTTTCTTTATCTACCCATATTTCAGAAGTTTGTAGTATTTTTTCTGAACTATAAGTCTTTATAAATCTTTCATATTTTTTAGCCATAGTCTTCTCCTTTTTTTCAATTATAACAAAAGAGAGGTCTAAATAAAAATATTTTTCATATATTTTAAGGATTTTAGCACTTTTAAAATCGTAGTGCTAAAAGTTCATATTCAGTTCATATATCGAGTTATAATAATACTTGTTAGCAAACAAGATATATGAGTGCTAAATAAGGAGGAATACAAATGTTAAAACCATTACATGATTATGTGATTTTAAAAAAGGAAAAGGCTGAAACACAAACAGCCAGTGGAATCATTTTAACAAGTCCAAAGGAACAAGCTAGTAATCAAGCAACAGTTGTTGCTGTTGGACCTAAATGCGACGATCATTTAAAAGAAGGTATGACAGTTATTTTCAAAGAATATTCAGGAACAAAATTTAAAGATAATGACGATGAATATATGATTTTAGAAGAAGAAGATATTTTAGCTATTGTTGAATAGGAGGAATTAAGATGAGTAAAGAAATTCGTTTTTCTAAAGATGTAAGAGATGCTATGTTAAATGGTGTCAATACTTTAGCAGATGCTGTAAAAGTAACAATTGGTCCTAAAGGACGTAATGTTGTTTTAGACAAAGGTTATGGTTCACCTTTAATTACTAATGATGGTGTTTCTATTGCTAAAGAAATTGAATTAGAAGATGCTTTTGAAAACATGGGAGCAAAATTAGTATATGAAGTTGCTAATAAAACAAATGATGTGGCTGGTGATGGAACTACAACAGCAACAATCCTAGCTCAAAGCATGATTCAAAATGGTTTAAAAGCTGTTGAAAAAGGTGCAAATCCTGTTTTAATGCGTGAAGGTATTGATTATGCAAGTAAAGAAGTTGCTAAATATATTTTGGATAAATCTCATAAAGTAGAAACAAGCAATGATATTGAAAGTGTCGCTACTATTTCTTCTGGAGATAAAGAAATTGGCCAATATATTGCTCAAGCAATGGAAAAAGTTGGTAGAGACGGTGTCATCAGTGTTGATGAATCTAGTAGCTTTGATACTGAATTAGAAGTTGCTGAAGGTATGCAATATGATAAAGGTTATGTTTCTCCATATATGGTATCAGATAGAGAAAAAATGACTATTGATTTAGATAATCCTTTAATTATGGTAACAGATCAAAAAATCAATACTGTACAAGAAATTTTACCAATTCTAGAACAAGTGATGCAATCTAACAAACCATTGTTATTAATTGCTGATGATTTTGAACAAGAAGTCATTTCAACATTAGTTGTTAATAAATTAAGAGGAACATTTAATGTTGTGGCTACAAAAGCTCCTGGTTTTGGTGATAATCAAAAAGAAATCTTACAAGATATTGCTATTTTAACAAATGCAAAATTCTATAGCAAAGACTTAAATATGAATTTAAAAGACATGCAAATGACTGATTTAGGTTCTGCTAAAAAGATTCATATTACAAAAGATCATACAACAATGATTGGTGGTGCTGGTGATAAAGCTGCTATTGATCAACGTGTGAAAGAAATCACTGAACAAATGAATAATGCAAAACAAGAATATGATAAGAAAAATTTTGCTGAAAGATTAGGTAAATTAAGTAATGGTGTAGCAATTATTAAAGTTGGTGGAGCTACTGAATCTGAATTAAAAGAAAAGAAATTAAGAATTGAAGATGCTTTAAATGCTACAAAAGCCGCTGTTAGCGAAGGTATTGTTATGGGTGGCGGTGTCACATTAGTGAATGCTTATGTTGCCCTTAAGAATCAATTAAAAGATACAAACGTTGATAAGCAAAAAGGTATTAAAGTTGTCTTAGATGCATTACTTGCTCCAATGGGACAAATTGCTGAAAATGCTGGTTTCAACAGTGATGAAATTGTTGAACAACAAATGAAAGTTGAAGATGGACAAGGTTTCGATGCAAAAGATGGTGAATGGGTATCTATGTTTGATAAAGGTATCATCGATCCAACAAAAGTAACTCGTAGTGCTTTATTGAATGCTGCAAGTATCTCTGCTTTATTCATTACAACAGAAGCTGGTGTTGCTCCAATCAAAGAAGAAAACCCTGCTCCTGCCCCAATGGCACCTGGAGGAATGTATTAAAAAAACTGGCAAATGCCAGTTTTTTTTATGCTCTTTCTTTTTTGACATATGCAATCAAAGTCAAGATTAATAATATGACAATCACAATATAAAATAATGTGATTATGATTTGAACATACTGCATAAAAGCCCAATGGACAGGAAACGATACGAATGTTACAGAAATAACATTCATTATTCTTAATATATTTAAACGTTTGGATTCATTTTCAAAATGATGCGATAAAGCAATATTTGAAATATTCGTCAATAACTGAAACTGTATATAAATGGAAATAATATTCATGAATAACTGCAATACATCAAGACTCTTTACAGAAACATTCATAATCATTAAAATCCATATAATCCCATTATAAACTCCTAATATTATAATCAATGGTCTTAATAATTTTGCACTTTCTTCATATTCTCCAATCACATCAATTGCTTTATAAAAAAGATAATAACCAATCCAATCAGGAAGAAAGTGAATAATTTGAATACGAATATCAAAAAAAGTGAAAATAAAACCAAATATAATTTGATATAATGCACCAACATACGACTTAGATGTCATACCATTCACCATCTTCCATGTTTATTTTCATCATTTCTTTTGTTCCATTGATATCTATTTGTAAAGCATAAGTTTCTGGTAAATGAATGCGCTCTGACTCATGATAATAAGATATATGTTGAAAACGATATTCTTTATCCAATGTATGATTCTCTACTTTTGCAAAAAAGAATGTTTCTTCATTCGACGAAGATTGATAATGTAACCCATAATTTGAAAAATCATCATGTTTTTCAAAATGAACATCTTCGTATTGATTATTTAGATTTTTTAAATTCATAGAAATATATTCTATTTCATCTTGATTATGTAAAGATTGCTGATTTTGATATATGACATCTAAATATTGGTAACCACTATTAAATCTGGCTTGTGGTCTTAATTCAAAAGTATGGAGAGATGGTGTATTCTTAATATCATTGCCAAAAACTTGATAACCGTTTCTGACAATCACAGTCACTTCACCGCTTTGACAAGGCAATGAGATGATTTTATAGATTGGAATATCATAAATTTCACTATTCATAAATGTGCGAAGATATCTTGCGTCCCCTGTTAGTACTTTACCATTTTGTTTAACTTTCCAGCCACGCTCTTTTTTAATTTGTATTGGAATGATGGTATAATGTGCTATCACTCGATTATTTTCAACATCAATATTTTCATTTTGATTATAGAAACATAATTTTGCATGATATTCATGATCATTGATTTTTTCTAAATGTATCACATCATATAAATAATAAGTGAGAGTAGATACAACTGAATCAGGTCTTTGACTGAGTACAGATTGAAAATCATGATAATCTTGTTGAGGTAAAACTGATAATAAAAACTGTTCATCATTAGAAACAATACCTTTTGCATATGTATCAATAGCACCAGCTACTGTTGGATATTCCATCATTCTTGCCGAAGCTAAAGAAAGCTGATAAGAAAAACTTTCATACTGATAAGGATTGCCTATTAAAGTATAAGAATGGAAATATCCAATTGATAAAGGAGCTAATAAAAGACATATGCATAAAGAAACAACTGTCATACCTCGTGGATATTTTTTAAATCTGGCAATAGCCTCAATACGTTTTTTTATATTCTTTGCCCCATTAGAAAGAGAAGTTGTTCCAAAAGCATAAGGATATTTTTCATTGGTCATATTCAATAAGATTCTTCCATAATCTCTCCTTTGCTCCCCTTCCAGCTTTTCCAATACTCTTTGATCACATAGACTTTCCATATCATTATGAATTTGGTCAAAGACATATTGTAGAAAAGGATTACACCAATGAATACATCTCAAACAAGACCATATGACACATTGTAAAGAATCTTTATATTGAAGATGTAATAATTCATGTAAAATAATTTTTTCATCTAATGAATCTTGTTTTGGTAGGACAAAAACTGGTTTGAATAGACCAAACACAAAAGCTGAAGGTATACCTTCTAAAACAATGGCTTGACAAGATATAAAATGATATTTTGTTTCAACTTTTTGTATTTTTTGAAAAAGATTATCACTTGGTTTTTGACCATAAATAAAGATAATTCTTTTCAATCGAATATATTGATGTATATATCGTATCAGATGATATAAAACACCGAGAACATAGAGAACAAATAGAAAATCTGTGAGGCTATGAGGAAGATCCGTTACTAATGGAAAAGGTGTGATATTTTTGATAGGTAAATAAATGTCTATGTAAGATGAATGAAATGATTGTTCAATGATTGTTTTCACTGCTTCAAGCAAGACATGTAATGAAGGGAAAAGAGCAAAAGGAAAGAATCCTACTGGTATTATCAAAGAGAGAAAAAGAACACTCCAGACTTCATATTGCCATCTTGGTGATAATTTATCTTGAAATATTTTCTTCAATAACAGTAATATCAAAGCAACAATAGAGATTTCTATTGTCTGCATTAAAAATCCCCAAATATTGGTCATATTTAAACCTCCATTTCATCAAGAATTTGATTGAGTTTAGCTTTTTCTTCTGGTGTTATTTTTGAATCCTTTAAAAATGCACTCATTAAATCAGTCACAGATCCTTGATAAACCTTATTTAATAAACGATTTCTTTCCCATTGCATATACTCATCTCTTGATAAAACATAACAATAACGATGTGGTTCATGCATTCTATCAATTTTGACCAGATTCTTTTTTTCCATTCTTGTTAAATAGGTATGAACTGTGTTACGACTCCAATGTTTTTTTATCTTGAGTGCTTCTACAATTTCTCCTAGTAGAAATGTCTGACCACTCCATAAAACTTCCATAATCAATAATTCTGCATCTGATAAACTCTTCATTTTCATCACCTCCTACAATTGTAGTCCTTCTACTATTATACTACAACTGTAGTTATAGCTTGTCAATAAAATAAAAACATAGAGAAAAAAACCTTTTCCTCTATGTCCTATAAACAATATGTACTTATCTTGCAAGTCCTTCTTCTATAGCTTTTTTGGCTACTGCTTTAGCCACTACATCACTCACACGTGGATCTAATGCATTAGGAATAACATATGTTGGTGATAATTCAGTTTCATCAACAAGAGAAGCTAAACCATAAGCTGCTGCCAATTTCATTCCTTCACTTATTTTTCTGGCCTTAACATCCAGTGCACCTCTAAATAATCCCGGAAATGCTAAAACATTATTAATCTGATTTGGATAATCAGAGCGTCCAGTTCCCATGACCGCAACTCCTGCATCAATAGCATCTTGATAAGGAATTTCTGGTTCTGGATTGGCCATTGCAAAAACAATTGGATGATCTTTCATACTTTTCACCATTTCTGATGTTAAAACTCCTGGTGCAGATACTCCAATAAAAACATCAGCTTCTTTCATAGCTTCAGCCATTGTCATACGTTTAGATTGAGAATTAGTGATTTCTGTCAATTCTTGTGTTAAAAAATCATATTGATCATAATCTTCTTTTGTAACAATTCCATTAATATTAAATCCATAGATCTCCTTAACACCTAATGCATGAATCATTTTAATAATAGAACTTCCTGCTGCCCCTGTCCCACTTACAACAACAGTGATATCTTCTATTTTTTTATGAACAACCTTCAATGCATTTAATAACCCTGCCGTTACAACAATGGCTGTTCCATGCTGGTCATCGTGAAATACAGGAATATCTAATTCCTTAATCAGTGTTCTTTCAATTTCGACACATCTAGGAGCACTAATATCTTCTAAATTTATACCCCCAAAAGATGGTGCAATCGCTTTAACAATGCGAATAATTTCTTGAGGATCTTTAGTATCTAAACAAATAGGTACAGCATCGATATGACCAAATTTCTTAAATAAAATAGATTTTCCTTCCATGACAGGCATAGCTGCTTCTGGTCCAATATCCCCTAATCCAAGTACAGCTGTCCCATCACTCACAACTGCGACACTGTTTTGTTTCCAAGTGTATTTATAAACATTCTCTTTATTTTTTGCGATTTCTCGACATGGCTGAGCAACACCAGGTGTATAAGCCAATGATAAATCATGACTTTCATTTAATGGAACTTTCAGTTGTACTTCCAGTTTTCCTTTAACTTTTTCATGCAGTTCTAATGCTTCTTGATATATATCTTTCATCTTTTTTCCCTCTTTTCCCCTTTATTATGCCATAATTAAAAACAAATGAAAAGCAGATGTTTTCCATCTGCTTAATATTTATAATGTTGTTATCATGACTGTCATTTTTCCATCATAAGTGACTTCTTTTTGATCACTACAGATAATAAAATG
>CALVFK010000007.1 GCA_944326805.1 uncultured Massilimicrobiota sp.
GGATAATAAGATTTTTTTTTTTTTTTTTGGGTAATTGTTGATCCTCCAGATTTAATGCCTCCTGCAGCAATATTACCAAGTAAAGCTTTAACAATACGTGGTACATCAAAACCGTTATGTTCAAAGAAACGTGAATCTTCTGCAGCAACAACAGCGTCAATCATCACTTGTGGAATGTCATTATAGCTGACATTTTTTTGAACACCGCCACGTGCTACAGAGAACCATTCTTCTCCATCGGTTGTACATAGAACAGAGGATTCATCTGAAACAAGTCTTTCTTTAGAAAAACCTTCAACCTGTTTAAAGATCCCAAATCCCAGATACATTCCTCCCGAAGTAATCAAAACAGCCAGTATCAGACAGATCACTTTAATGATACGTCTTTTTTGTTTTTTGTTTGATTTCTTTTGAGTTATTTTTTTCATCATTCGTCCTCCTTAAAATACCAATCATCAACAACTTTTAAATAATCTAATCGTGGTTGATAGCCTTGTGGAATCAGATGTCCCAAATCTTTGATTTTTTGATAAGTTATTGATTTTCGTTGGGAATGATAATAATCATTGATCATATGACTTGCGTCAATTAAGTATACCTCATTTAATGAGGTAAATGCAATAATAACAAAAGCAATCCCACCATGATTGATAATTTTTTGTAAATGATCAATCTGATGTTTGGAAATATTCGCAAATGGAAAGGTTTTGACTTTTGTTTCCTTCGCTTCAAAATCAATATATCTGCCACGATAAATGCCATTATAATCGGTTGTGGATGGTGTTTTATAATAAGCCTCTACAATTTTAGCTGATTCACGTCGAGGATAATCCACTTTTACAATTTGAATGGGAGTGGGCTTTTTATAAATAACGGCAATGTCATGAGAAAGATAATATTGATTAGATAAGGAAATATCTTCTTCTAGTGACATCCCACGATGGGCTGTATAATGTTTTTTATCGCTTGTCATCATGGCTCGAGATTGCCATGAACGTTTCATATTTGGATAATTAACCATAACCATGTCCTTTCATTCATTTACCACCACATTATAACATATATTTTTCCCATCTTGTCTAATTTGTGTGGAAAAACATCTTTTTTTAAAAATATCTTGCATTTATAATTGTTTTTTGTGAAAATATGGTGGAGGAAAGGTGATATATATGGCAAATAAGATACAATTAAGTCCAAAGAAAATTTTGAATAAACATTTTCAAATAGATTTTAAAGGTTATAGTGCGACAGAAGTGGATTATTTTTTAGATACAGTTGTAGAGGATTATGAAACATTTGCGAAAATGTTGAATGAATCTTATGAACAGATTGAAAATCTTCAAAAAGAAAATGAAGCTTTAAAAATGAAAATGGCTAATATGGAAAGAGAACATATGATTCAGCAGGATAATTTACGTTCAATGGAAGAAAATCTTTCTTCGAATGTGGATTTATTGAAAAGAATATCGAATTTGGAAAAAGAAGTTTATAAAAATAAATAATGATTGCTTTTTGATATGTTTTTGAGTAAAATAGTTATGCTCATGAGAACCGATTGCTAGAAATAGAGGAAAGTCCGGGCATCCACAATCTGTGATGATTGTAGTGTTTGTACTGCATCTAATAAATGCAGGTAGCTTGGCTAACGACAGACCTAAGACCTAAACCGTCAGGCATGGTTGATAAGTCATAAAGTGCCACAGAAACAATGTCTTTTGAAAAAAAGAGTGAAAAGAGGTAAACTCTGCAAGGATGAAACCCAAATTTTGGTAGGGGAGCTTCATGAAAGGAAACGAACGGACATGAAGATGCAATGCATAGATAAATAATCGGTTGAAAAACAGAACTCGGCTTATCAGAATGAGCATTTTTTGGTCGATAGAAATGTCGACTTTTTTTCTATTTGAAAGAAAAAAATCATGAAATGTATAGTGATTTGTGAAAAATTCATAACTTGTTCATAAATTCATAAAATAATAGTGTTGGTATTGTAAAACGTGATATTTTATGGTTTAATATGATTATTATTGAAGGGACATTTTCTGGAAATAAGGAGGTATTTTTTTGGATAATTTAGGTGAAAAGATTCGTCAAACAAGAGAAAGCAAGAAAATGGCGATTGAAGATTTATCAGCAAAGACAAAAATTTCAGTAGCTGTTTTAAGGGATATAGAAAAGGGAAAATTTGATCGTTATAAAGGTGATGAAGCCTATGTGAAGATGTATTTAAAGAAAATTTCACAGGCTTTAGATATGGATAGTGAACAATTAACAGAACAATATGTAGAATTGACTCGAGAAATTGAACTGGAAGACTTGAAAGAGAAGGAAATGCTTGAAGAGCATAATGAAGAAATTGTCAAAAAAGGGAAAAAATTTTCTTTTAAGGCACCTCAATTAACTAGAAAACCTTCTGTGTATGAAGATAAGTCACATGTGACCATTATTCGTACAGTCATTATACTGGTCCTGGTATGTCTGGTTATTGTTGTTATCTGGTTTGGTTTTTATGCAACACGTTCAAAAACAGGAGAACCAGCGAAACCGGATAATCAATTAACTGTAGAAGGAGATGTGGGTTCTCATCCGGAAACACCATCAACAGATACATCAAATGATAATCAAACAATAACTGAAGAAACAATTCAATTTACAAGAAATGATTTTTTAAATTATAGTTTTGTTTTACCAGCAGATGCGACAACTTTTACATTAAAGATTGAATATAATGCGCCATGCTGGGCACAGATGAAAGTCAATGATGAAGTTTATGATCAGTTTGTTTCTAAAATTTATCATGAAAATGAAGAGAGTGAAACAGAAGTTGTAGAATTGACTTTTGATGTCAATGAGTTTGAAAGTTTGGATTTACGTAATGGTAATAATAGAGGGCATCGTTACTATATTAATAATCAGGAAGTGCCATTAACTGACGAAGATAAAAATACAAATCAGGATCGTCCTGTTGATGTGATTTTAACACTAGAGAAGGAATAATATGAATTTACCTAATAAATTAACAACAATTCGTTTAGTGAGTGTCCCATTATTTATTATTGTTTATTTAATACCTTATCAATCTTTAGGGATTGATATTCCTGTTTTTCATGTGTTATCTTCATCATTATCGATGTTAGATATTATACTGTTTTTGATTTTTGCTTTATCAGCATTGACAGATTATTTTGATGGTTATATTGCACGCAAATATCATTTGATTACAACTTTTGGAAAGTTTATTGATCCTATTGCTGATAAACTGATTGTCAATACAGCATTATTATTATTAGCATCATCTCAGGATATCCACATTATTATTCCTATTATTATGATTTCCAGAGATACGATTGTTGATGCTATTCGTTTAGTTGCGAGTCAGAAAAATATTGTTTTAGCTGCCAGTTATTTAGGTAAAGCAAAAACAATGACACAGATGATTGCGATTTGTTTATTATTATTAAATAATATTGTTTTTGCAGGATTGCACATACCTATGGATCAGATTATGATCTGGTTAGCAACGCTGATTTCATTTGTGAGTGGTGTAGATTATTTTATGAAGAATCGTCAATATATTTTGGAGAGTATGTAGAATGGAAGAGTTAGCACAAATATTATTGCAAAGACAAATTTCTATTAGCAGTGTGGAAAGTTTTACTGTTGGAGGTTTTGCGAAAGCCATTGGAAGTATAAGTGGTATTTCAGCAGTTTATCGAGGAACGTTGGTGAGTTATCAGACACGTATTAAAAGAGATGTCTTGCATATTGATGAAAAAGTTATTCATCAATTTGGTGTGGTTTCTCAAGAAATTGCAGGTTTAATGGCTATTCAAGGGCAAAAGCTCTTTGATTGTGATTTATGTATTTCGTTTACTGGAAATGCAGGACCTACTGCAATGGAAGGAAAACCAGTAGGTTTAATTTATATTGGAATTGCCTATCAAGAGCATATTCATACATTTTGTTATCATCTTTCTGGAAGTCGTGATGATATTCAAAAACAGGCTATTTTGTTAGGAATTGAAAAAATTTTAGAAATTTTGAAGTAATTTCTCAAAAATGTGTTGTATATAAATAGTAGGAGGAATATTTTATGGCAGAAAAGAAAGTGAAAAAAACAGAATCGGTTGATGAAAAAAAAGATAAAGCATTAACTGATGCTATTCATTTAATTGAAAAACAATTTGGTAAAGGGTCTATTATGAAACTTGGTGATCGTGTAGCTGTTGATATTGATGTCATTCCAACAGGGTCACTGACTTTGGATGCGGCACTTGGAATAGGTGGTTATCCTAAGGGACGTATTATTGAAATCTATGGACCAGAATCAAGTGGAAAAACAACATTAACATTACATGCAATTGCTGAAGTTCAAAAACAAGGCGGGCGAGCAGCATTTATTGATGCGGAACATGCTATTGACCCGGTTTATGCAAAAAATCTCGGTGTAGATGTTGATGAACTGATTTTATCACAGCCAGATAGTGGTGAACAGGGACTGGCAATTGCCGAAACATTAGTAAAGAGTAATGCTATTGATCTGGTTGTTGTCGATTCAGTTGCCGCATTGGTTCCACAGGTTGAACTTGATGGTGAGATGGGTGACAATTCAGTGGGGTTACAGGCACGTATGATGTCTAAGGCTATGCGTCGTTTATCTGGATTGATGAATAAAACATCATGTACAATTATTTTTATTAACCAGTTAAGAGAAAAAATTGGTGTCATGTATGGAAATCCAGAAACGACAACCGGAGGACGTGCTTTAAAGTTTTATGCATCTGTACGTATTGAAATCAGACGTAGTGAAGCTATTAAAAATGGTAGTGATATTGTTGGAAATAAGGTGAATATTAAAGTTGTCAAAAATAAGGTATCACCACCTTTTAAAACGACATCTGTTGATATTATTTATGGAAAAGGAATTGCCAGAGATGGAGAAATTATTGATTTGGCAGTTGCTCATAACATTATTGATAAATCTGGTGCATGGTATGCTTATCAAGGTGAAAAGATTGGTCAGGGAAGAGAGAATGTGAAAATTTTCTTAGCTGAGCATCCAGATATTATGTCTGAAATTGAAGAAAAAATTAAAACACAGATTTTTACATCTCAGGAAGATGAGTCAATATAGTTTCTATATTGGCTTTTTTGTGTTTGAAGGCAACAATGCAATCTTTTGATATTTTATTGTCAATTTCACAAAAATACGATATAATGTTATATGTGCGTTATGCACAAATAGAAATTTGTCATAGGAAATAGGAGGAAAAGATTATGAATGAAAACCTTCTTACTATTGTTACCTATGTTCTTTGTGTCGCTTTGGGATTTGTTTTATATTTTCTTTTAACAAAATTAGGTATATCGAAAGCTCATGGAGATGCCGCTAAAATTGTTGAAGAAGCGAATTCTAAAGCAGATAATATTGTCAAAGAAGCTATTCTTGATGCAAAAACACAGGCTTATGAATATAAGCTGGAAGCAGAAAAAGAAATCAAGGAACAGCGCTTAGAAGTTACTAAATTTGAAAACAAACTATTGCAACGAGAACAAAATATTGATCGTAGAGATATTGCTTTACAGGGTAGAGAAGATGTTTTGGAAGAAAAAGCAGTGCAATTAGAAAAGAAAAGTGAAGAACTAGGGAAATTAGAAGCTCAATTGAAGAATCAGATTGATGAAAAAATTTCAGAATTAGAAAAGATTGCAGCAATGAGCGCTAATGAAGCAAAAGAAGAATTGTTTAAACAAGTTGAACAAAAAATGTCTAAGGAAGTGACGGCTTATATCAAAGAGCAGGAAGATGAAGCTAAATCTAAAGCTTCGCTTTATGCTAAGGATATTATTGCGGCAGCTATTAATCGTTATTCACAAGAAGAAACGATTGAGAGAACAGTTAATGTTGTGGCTTTGCCAAGCGAAGAAATGAAAGGGCGTATTATTGGACGAGAAGGAAGAAATATCAAGGCAATTGAAAATGCAACAGGTGTTGAACTGATTATTGATGATACACCAGAAGCAATTACTATTTCATGTTTTGATCCAATTCGTCGTGAAATTGCACGTCTGTCATTAGAAACTTTAATTCGTGATGGAAGAATTCAGCCAGGGCGTATTGAAGAAGTTGTTCAAAAGACAAAAAATGAATTGCGTGAGATTATTCAAAAAACAGGAGAAGATGCTATTTTTGAATTAGGATTATCACGTGTTCATAAAGAAATTGTGATGTTGATTGGAAAGCTGAAATATCGTACAAGCTATGGGCAAAATGCTTTACAGCATTCTTTAGAAGTTGCACATTTTGCCGGTATGATGGCTGCGGAACTGGGCTTAAATCAACAATTAGCAAGACGTGCTGGTTTATTACATGATATTGGGAAAGCCATTGATCATGAAATGGAAGGGAGTCATGTAGAATTAGGTGTCAAATTTGCTAAAAAATATGGTGAAAATGCAACTGTTATTAATGCGATTGAATCACATCATGGTGATGTAGAACCCACAAGCGTGATTTCTATTTTAGTGGCTGCTGCTGATACATTGTCAGCTGCAAGACCAGGAAGTCGAAGTGAAACGATTGAAAATTATATTCAACGTCTTGAAAAGCTGGAAGAAATTTCTAAAGGTTTTGATGGTGTTGATAAGGTCTTTGCGATACAGGCAGGACGTGAAATTCGTGTTATTGTCAAACCAGACCAAGTTGATGATTTGATGAGTCATCAGTTGGCAAGAGATATTAAAGATAAAATTGAAAATGAATTAACATATCCTGGTCATATCAAAGTGACTGTTATTCGTGAAGTCCGTGCAAATGAAATTGCCAAATAGAAGATAGGGAAACCTATCTTTTTTTAGAAAGTAGGAGAGAACATGAATATTCTTTTTATTGGGGATGTTTTTTCTTCAATTGGTCGAGAAATGATTGAACGTTATTTGCCTGTATTGAAGGAAAAATATCATATTGATATGGTTATAGCAAATGTAGAAAATGCAACACATGGAAAAGGTTTAATTAAAAAGCATTATCATGATTTTTTGTTCCAAGGTATTTCTTTGATGACAATGGGAAATCATACTTTTGCGAAAAAAGAGTTATTTGATTATATTGATGAAGCAGATCGTTTGATAGTGCCTTATAATCAGCCAAAAGCTTTACCTGGTGTAGGCAGTCGAGTTATCTTTTGTAAAAATCGTCAAATTAGAGTGACAAATTTGCTGGGGATTACTTTTATGGATGGGAAATCACAAAATCCTTTTGAAGCGATTGATGAAGTTTTAGACAATGATCAAAGTGATATACATATTGTTGATTTTCATGCAGAAGCAACGAGTGAAAAGGTTGCTTTAGGGTATTATCTGGATGGAAAAGTTTCGGCTGTATTAGGAACACATACCCATGTCACAACAGCGGATGAAAAGATTTTACCAAAAGGAACGGCTTTTCAATGTGATGTTGGTATGACGGGACCTTACCATAGTGCTATTGGCTGTGATGTCGATAGTATTATTAAACGTATGAAAATGGGAATTATGACTCCATTTCAGATTGCTGAAAGTGAAGGACAGTTATGTGCAACATTATTGATGTTTAATGAAAAAAATCAATGTACACATATTCAAAGAATTTGTATTGATCCAAATCATTCTATATAAGTATATTTTTCCTCCTTGTTCATATATTAGAAACAGGGAGGAATTTTTATGGAAATGATGAGAGTATCGTCGACTTCTCAACCGAGTAAGGTTGCAGGAGCATTAACGAGTTTATTAAGAGAACACCAAAAGGTTCAAATTCAGGTGATTGGAGCAGCTGCTTTGAATCAGGCAATGAAGGCTATTGCGATTTCAAGAGGTTATATCGCTCCAAGTGGTTATGAACTTTATTGTATCCCTTCGTTCTATGATTTGATGATTGATAATCAAGTGATTACGTCATTAAGATTAAATGTGGAAATGCAGTGAAAAGGCTTTATTTTTTTGACGAAAGTGTTATAATAGAAATGTGAAAACAAGGAGGAAATATTATGGCAAAATGTAAATTGTTAATGTCTACTGCTCAAGTTCAAAAATTAATTGATTTTTTTGATGGGTATGAAGATGATAAAGTTAAATGTAAATTTATTAAGAAAACAGGAATTAAAGCTGAAGTTGAATGTGAAACAGAGTTAAGCCCTGATGAAGCTGCTTCTTATTGTAAAGGATTGTTTAAGAAAACACCTGAAGGTGGAGTTTTATACTTCTCAATTCAACCAGATGGATTCTTTGGATAAAAAATAAGGACAATGTCCTTATTTTTTTCTTTTCTATTTTGATTTATTTGATATAATAGAGCAGAAAGTGGTGAGAAAATGAAAGATTATAGTCAATATTTTAAAGGTCCATCTTTAAAAGATGCCAAACATAGAGGAAAAGATGAAGTTCATCATATTAAAGATGCTTATGAAATACCAGCAGATATGGTGGGCATTGGAAAAGGACAGAAATATTTTATTCAGACGTATGGATGTCAAGCTAATGAGAGAGACAGTGAAACATTAGCGGGAATTTTAGAAAGTTTAGGATATAGTCCAACAGATGAAATTAAAGATGCTCAAGTTGTTTTGTTGAATACTTGTGCAATTAGAGAAAATGCTGAAGAAAAAGTTTTTGGAAAAATTGGATATTTGAAAAAAGTCAAAAGAACAAATCCTAATATTATTTTTGGTATATGTGGATGTATGGCACAGGAAGAAGTTGTTGTACAAAAGATTTTAGAGAAACATCCACAAGTTGATTTGATTTTTGGAACACACAATATTCATCGTTTGCCAGTTCTTTTAAAACAGGCTATGTTAGATAAAGAAATGGTTTTAGAAGTCTGGTCAAAGGAAGGCGATGTGATTGAAAATTTACCAAGTCATCGTGCACATCCATATAAGGCATGGGTTAATATTATGTATGGCTGCAATAAGTTTTGTACATATTGTATTGTTCCTTATACACGTGGTAAGGAAAGATCACGTTTAAAAGAAGAAATATTAGAAGAAGTGAAAGAATTGAAAGACAATGGATATCAGGAAATCACTTTGTTGGGTCAAAATGTTAATTCTTACGGTAAAGATTTTCAAAATGATTATGATTTTGCTTCTTTACTAGAAGATGTTGCTAAAACTGGTATTCCACGTATTCGTTTTACGACAAGTCATCCTTGGGATTTTAGTGATGCCATGATTGATGTCGTTGCGCGTTATGACAATATCATGCCAGCTATTCATTTGCCAGTTCAATCTGGAAATAGTGAAGTTTTAAAACGTATGGGAAGAAGATATACAAGAGAAGATTATTTGACTTTGTTTGATAAAATCAAAACAAAGATTCCTGATTGCACGATTACAACAGATATTATTGTTGGTTTCCCAGGTGAAACGGATGCTCAGTTTGAAGATACACTTTCATTATATGAATATTGTGAATATGATCTGGCTTATACGTTTATCTATTCTCCACGTGCAGGAACACCAGCTGCAAAAATGGAGGATGATATTGATATTCATACTAAAGAACAGCGTTTATATCGTTTAAATGATCTCGTTAATGAAAAAGCTTTAAAACAAAATCAAAAATATTTGAATGAGGTTGTGGAAGTTCTGGTGGAAGGCACTTCTAAAAGGGATGAAGATATGTTGACTGGATATACAAAGCATCAAAAGTTAATTAATTTTAAAGGAAATCCTCAACATATTGGTCAAATTGTTCCCGTACGTGTTACAGAAGTAAAAACTTGGGCTTTAAAAGGTGAAGAAGTTGAATAAAGATGTTCATGAAAAAGCAATGGCATTACATCAATGGATTGTGGAACAGGAAGTTGTGCAGGAATATCAAAAATATGAACAGCTGATGATCAGTCATCAAGAATTGAAGGATTTGGAAGAAACATTGAAACAGTTACAACAAAAAATTGTTCAGGCTAAGCATACACAGCTTGATTGTTGTGAACTGATTCAAGAATATGAAGCGAAGAAGAAAGTTTTTGATCATCATCCTCTTGTTTATAATTATTTGCTTTTAAAAGAAGAAGTCAATACATTATTACATCAAATTCAGGAGGATATTAACTTAGAATTGAAGAAAAAGAGTTGACGAAATCATGAAAACTCTATATAATTTCTTCAATAAACGACAATATAAGGGAAAAGGAGAAAGATTATGGCATATTTTTTTGAAGAACCATCACATACATTTAATGAATATTTATTAGTACCTGGATACTCAAGCGCGCAGTGTCAACCTAAAAATGTAAGTTTAAAAACACCATTAGTAAAATTTAAAAAAGGTGAAGAACCTGCATTATCATTGAATATTCCACTTGTATCAGCAATTATGCAATCTGTATCAAATGATACAATGGCGATTGCGTTAGCTAGAGAAGGTGGTGTGTCATTTATCTATGGTTCACAAACTGTAGAAGCACAAGCTGAAATGGTAAGAAAAGTCAAAAATTATAAAGCAGGATTTGTTCCAAGTGATTCTAATATTGCTCCTGATCAGACATTACAGGATGTTATTGCTTTAAAAGAAAAGACTGGACATTCTACAATGGCTGTAACAGAAGATGGTACACCTAATGGAAAATTAGTAGGAATTGTGACTGGAAGAGATTATCGTATTTCACGTATGTCTTTAGATACAAAAGTTTCTGAATTTATGACGCCTTTTGAAAAGCTTGTTACTGCGAAAAGTGGTGTTTCATTAAAAGAGGCTAATGATATTATTTGGGATAACAAATTAAATGCTTTACCTATTATTGATGATCAACAAAAATTAGAGTATTTTGTATTTAGAAAGGATTATGAATCAAGAAAATCTAATCCAAATGAATTATTAGATGATTCAAAAAGATATGTTGTAGGAGCTGGAATTAATACAAGAGATTATGCAACACGTGTTCCAGCATTGGTAGAAGCTGGTGCTGATGTTTTATGTATTGATTCAAGTGAAGGATTTAGTGAATGGCAAAAATTAACAATTGAATGGATTCGTGAACACTATGGTGATAGTGTAAAAGTTGGGGCTGGAAACGTTGTAGATGCAGAAGGATTTAGATTCTTAGCTGAATGTGGTGCTGACTTTGTCAAAATTGGTATTGGTGGTGGTTCTATTTGTATCACCAGAGAACAAAAAGGAATTGGTCGAGGACAAGCTACAGCCACTATTGAAGTTGCAAAAGCCAGAGATGAATACTTTAAAGAAACAGGTATTTATGTTCCAATCTGTAGTGATGGAGGAATCGTTCATGATTATCATATGACTTTAGCATTGGCTATGGGTTCTGATTTTATCATGTTAGGAAGATATTTCTCTCGTTTTGATGAATCTCCAACAAATAAAGTTAATATTAATGGACAATATATGAAAGAATACTGGGGTGAAGGAAGTGCCCGTGCTAGAAACTGGCAACGTTATGATTTAGGAGGAGATGCTAAACTTTCATTCGAAGAAGGTGTCGATTCTTACGTTCCGTATGCTGGTCCTTTAAAAGATAATGTTGGTTTAACTCTTGCTAAAATTAAATCAACTATGTGTAACTGTGGTGCTTTAACAATTCCAGAATTACAACAAAAAGCAAAAATTACACTTGTATCTTCAACAAGTATTGTTGAAGGTGGGGCACATGATGTTGTGTTAAAAGATTCAACACCATCACATAATCAATAAGATACTTCTAAGGAGGTATCTTTTTTATATTTATGACAAAGAAAAAAAGAGTGGTAATTTAGGAAATTTATCATATAGTATAGAGAGGTGGATTTATGAGTCATAATATTAGAGAAATCTATACGAAGGCGATTGTCGCCAAAGGAAAGAAATTATCAAGAATTACGTATAATTTTACATTGAATCACTTTCCTGATGATATACTAGGTTGCTGGATTACCAACCATCATTATGAAGCAGTTATTAAAAATAAAATTCCTAAAATGATAGGAACTTTTGATGTTCATATCTGGTATAGTTACCATGATGAAATGGATTCGATAGTTGAAAAACATCAGGTGACTTATATTGATGATATGCAGGTGACTAAAAAAGAAGATCGTGAATTTGAAAGTAGCGATCAGGTGAAAGGAAGATGTTTGAATAAGCCAAAATGTTTATCAGCATCACATAATGGAAAAGATGTAACTATGGAGATTGAAAAAGAAATGCAAATTGAAATTAGTGGAGAAACATGTATTAAAGTAGAAGTCAAAGATGAGGAAGAAATATGGGATGATCTGGAGGATATTGAAATTAATCCGCATTTCATTAAAAGCTGATGGAAGATGCTTTTTGCATCTTTTTTTTGATAGTGAAATCTTTTCATTATTTTACAAAATATGCTATAATATTAAAGTTATAAAGGAGGGCTATCATGAAGCAAAAGTATTCACCGATGATGATGCAATATCTAGAAATTAAAGAACAGAACCAAGATGCGATAGTGATGTTTCGTTTGGGTGATTTTTATGAAATGTTTTTTGATGATGCGATTGTTGTTTCTAAAGCCTTAGATTTGGCTTTAACAGGTAAAAATGCTGGAGTGAAAGAGCGTGTACCTATGTGTGGTGTACCATTTCATTCGGTAAGTGGTTATATTCAAAAATTAATTGATTTAGGACATAAAGTTGCAATTGTAGAACAATTGTCTGAACCTGGGAAAAAAGGGATTGTCAAACGTGGGGTTGTACAAATTATTACACCGGGAACAATCATGGATACATCACTCAATGAAAAGCGTAATCATTATATTGGAGCTTTAGGAATCTTTGATTTTAATTATACATTGGCTTATTGTGATATTTCGACAGGTGAATTTTATGTTGTGAATATAGATAAAAAAGAACATATTCTTAAAAATTATATTGATTCATTAGGTTTAAAGGAAATTGTTGTTTCTGATGATTGGTCAATGGATGGTTTATTTATATCCCATTTTGAAGATGATCATTTTAATGATCAATATAAAAAGATTTTTGAATCTTTAAGTGATTTAAAACAAATCAAAATGTGTTCATTACTTTTAAATTATATGTTAGATACTCAAAAAAGAGAGTTAGAACATCTTCAGAAGATTCAAGAAGTGAAAACAGAAGATTATATCTATATGGATTCTTATACAAAGAAATCTTTGGAATTGATTAAAAATTTAAATAATGAAAATTATGGAACTTTACAATGGTTATTAGATGATACGAAATCAGCTATGGGTGGTCGATTATTAAGACAGTGGATTGAAAGACCTTTAGTTAATCAAGAAAAGATTGAAAAACGTATGGATATTATTGAAATCTTTATTGATAATTTTATCGAAAGAGAAACCATTAAAGATATTATTAATGATATTTATGATTTAGAAAAACTGGCAGGACGTATTGCTTTTGGTAATGTTAATGCCAGAGATTTGAAATGGATTGCTTCTTCATTGAATGTTGTTCCAGAATTAAAACATCAGTTATTATCGTTGAATACACCTTATACTGATGAATTGGCCCGCCAGCTTGTTGATTTATCTCATTTAACAAAAGCTATTGATGATGCAATTGTGGACAATCCGCCATTAACTGTTAAAGAAGGTGGATTGATTAAAAGCGGGTATAATCAGGAGTTGGATGAGTTAAGATATATTCGTGAAAATGGAAAACAATGGCTGAGTGAATTTGAAGCAAAAGAAAGAGAAAGAACAGGGATTAAAGGGTTAAAAATTGGTTATAATCGTGTTTTTGGATATTATATTGAAGTGACAAAGAGTTATCTATCAATGATTAAAGATGAATTTGAATATACAAGAAAACAAAGTATTTCTAATGCTGAACGTTTTGTGACACCTGAGTTAAAAGAAATGGAAGCGAAGATTTTAAGTGCTAATGATAAGATTGTTGCTTTAGAATATGAAATCTTTGTTCAGCTTCGTGAATATATGAAAAAAGACGTTCATCTGATTCAGGATGTTGCAGGAGTGATTGCACAGATTGATGTCTATCAGTCACTGGCTTCAAAGGCCAGTCAAAACAGTTATGTCAGACCTGTTTTTAATCAAGAACATCGTTTACATATTGTTAATGGACGTCATGCAGTCATTGAACAAGTGATTTCACGTCAAAATTATGTCCCTAATGATATTGATATGTCACAAGATCAGTCTATTTTGTTGATTACGGGTCCTAATATGGGTGGGAAATCAACTTATATGCGTCAAATTGCTTTGAGTGTGATTATGGCTCAGATTGGTTCTTTTGTGCCAGCGGATGAAGCTCATATGCCTGTATTTGATCAGATTTTTACAAGAATTGGCGCTAGTGATGATTTGATATCGGGACAATCAACATTTATGGTTGAAATGCTGGAAGCGAATAATGCTTTGCGTTATGCGACTAAAGATTCATTGATTATATTTGATGAAATTGGACGTGGAACAGCAACGTTTGATGGGATGGCTATTGCACAATCTATTATCGAATATATTGCTTCTTCGATTCAATGTATCACATTATTTTCTACCCATTATCATGAATTGACAATGATGGATGATTCCTTCCATATTCAAAATGTGCATGCCAGTGCTTCTATTGAAGATGATCATATTGTTTTCTTATATAAGATTAAACCAGGGAGAAGTCATCGTTCCTATGGGATTAATGTAGCTCAATTGGCGAAACTTCCTGATGAAGTTATTCAGCGTTCACAAGTGATTTTAGAATCATTAGAAAATAATAATATTGAAAAGGTGATTAGTGAAAAACAAGAACCGCAAACAATTGTTAAAGAGAGTGTGGTGGAAAAAGCGTTATCACGCATTGATCCAATGACGCTTTCTCCAATTGAAGCTTTAAGTACATTAATTGAATTAAAGAAATTATTATAAAGGTGGTGAATTTATTGGGAAAAATCAGACAATTAGATGATATCCTTTCTAATAAGATTGCAGCTGGTGAAGTTGTTGAAAGACCTGCCAGTGTTGTTAAGGAACTTGTTGAAAATAGTATTGATGCTTCTGCTACAAAAATAGATATATTTATTGAAGATGGTGGTATGCAAAAAATCAAAGTCTGTGATAATGGAGAAGGCATGGAAGAAGCAGATGCTCGTTTGTGTTTTTCACGACATGCGACAAGTAAGATTAAAGATGATCAAGATTTATTTCAGATTATGACCTTAGGTTTTCGTGGTGAAGCGATTCCTTCTATTGCTTCAGTGAGTCATTTTGATTTAAGAACATCTACTGGTTTGCAAGGAATATCTGTTATTTATGAATTTGGAAAATATCAAAATGAAAGTGTCTGTGATTTACCTCGAGGGACACAGATAACGATTACAAAACTATTTCAAAATGTTCCTGCACGTTTAAAATATTTAAAATCTGTCAATAGTGAGTTTGCTGCAATACACCAATATGTAGAGCGTATGGCTTTGGCTTTTCCTCAAATTGCTTTCCATCTTTATCATAATGATAAAATGATTTTTCAAACGAATGGGAAAGGGCAATTATTAGAAGTTATTGCTAATATGTATGGAATTGCAACTGCCAAAAATATGCTGCCTATTCATTTATCAACAGATGAATGGACAATTGATGGATATATCAGTAAAATTGATACATCACGTGCTTCTAAAGCCAATATTATTACCCTTGTGAATCATCGTTATGTTAAAAATGTAATGAGTATTGATGCAATCAATAGTGCTTATCGTGCTTATTTAGCAGATAATCGTTTTCCTATCGCGGTGATTAATATTGAAGTGGATCCATATCTCGTTGATGTCAATGTACATCCTTCTAAGCTGGAGGTTCGTTTTTCTAAAGAATATGAACTGAGAGATTTGATATATCAAGGAGTCAGTGAAACCTTACAGCAAGTGAATTTAACTTATCAGCCTAAAAATAAAACAACTGAAAAAGAAATATTTAAACCTCAACTTGATCAAATGACATTGGTAATGGAAGAACCAGCCATACCTGTCGTTGAAGAAAAGGAAATTGTAGAAAAAAGACAATCTGTTCATGAACCTGTCTTGACTTATACGTATCAAGATCATCAGGAAGATAAAAAAGAAGAACAAATTTATACGCAAATCAATGTAGAAACAATCAAACCAATGAAAGAAAAAATCTATGCAAAAGTACAAATACATGGAACGTATCTGATTGGGGAAAATGAAAAGGGCATGTATCTGGTTGACCAACATGCAGCACAGGAGCGTATTAATTATGAATACTATAAAGACAAGTTTGCACATCTAGATTTAACGATGCAGCCTTTACTTGTTCCCTTACAATTTGAATATCCTATGAGTGAGTTTTTGATTTTGGAAGAAAGAAAAAATCTTTTAGAGAAGGTTGGTATTCATTTGGAAGTCTTTGGCGAACATGGATATATTGTCAGAAGTTTACCTCTATGGATGAAAAAGATTGATGAGAATATATTCGTTGATACGATGATTCAAGAAGTTTTGCATAAGAATCATTTAGATGTTGTTGCTTTGCAGGAACATGCGATTGCAACGCTTAGCTGTAAGGCGTCTTTAAAGGCCAATACTTATTTGTCACAAGATGATATGCAGACTATCTTTGATCGTTTGATGCGTTGTGATAATCCTTATGTCTGTCCACATGGAAGACCAACTATTATCTTTTATAGCTGTTATGAATTGGAAAAATTATTTAAGAGGGTGGTATAATGCGTAAAAGTTTTTTTCGTCTGATTTTAGAATTTATTTTAGGTGGTGCAGTGATTATGCTGACAACATATATTTTTGATGATGTCTATGTAAAGGACTTTGGTGTTGCCTGTTTAATAGCTATCGTTCTAGCACTATTAAATACTTTTGTGAAACCTGTTTTAAGTTTTATTGCTTTTCCAATAACGATATTATCATTAGGTTTGTTTCAACTTGTCATTAATGGTTTTGTATTAGAAATAGCTCAAATGATCTTAGCTCCTGATTTTTATATTCCTTCTTTTGGCATGACGATTTTGATGTCAGTTGTCATTTCGATTTTATATAGTATGCTTGGCATAGGGAAAATCAATGACTAAAGTCATTGTTGTTGTAGGACCAACAGGGGTTGGGAAAACCAAAATGGGCGTTGCATTAGCTAAACAATTCAATGGAGAAGTCATTAGTGGTGATTCGATGCAGATTTATAAAGGTATGGATATTGGAACCGCAAAAGTGACACAGACAGAGATGCAAGGGATTGTCCATCATTGTATTGATTTGTTGGAACCTTATGAGACTTATAGTGTCAAAGATTTTCAAACACAGGTCAGACAAATGATTGATGATATTGTCAAACGTGGAAAGACGCCTATTATTGTTGGGGGAACAGGATTATATATCAAGGCAGCTTTATATGATTATACTTTCAATGAAACGGAAGATAATCATGAAGCCTTTCGTCAAAAATATCAACATTTGTCTCATGATGAACTCTATCAGTATTTAAAATCTATTGATGAAAAGAGCGCTTTAGAATTACATCCCCATAATCGTCAACGTGTTTTAAGAGCTATTGAAATTTATGAACAAACAGGAAAAAGGAAAAGTGAGATTGTTGATGCACAGGAACATATTTGTTTATATGATGCTTGTTTTATTGGTTTGACAATGGACCGTGAATTGCTGTATGAACGTATTAATCAGCGTGTGGATAAAATGCAGGACGATGGTCTAGAACAGGAAGTTGTCACTTTATATCAAAATGGATTAACACGATCTCATCAAAGCATGAAAGCAATTGGATATAAAGAATGGTTTGATTATTTTGATGGATTAATGAGTCGTGATGACGTTTATGAAAATATTAAAAAACATTCTCGTCAATATGCGAAAAGACAATATACGTGGTTTAGAAATCAATTTCCTGTTGTCTGGTTTGATGTGAATATACAAGATTTTCATCAGACAATTATAAATGTTGTAACTTATATAAAAAAATGGATTTAATCCATTTTTTTATTTCCCTTTTTCAATAATAAATTTTTCTTTGATATATAAAGGACTATCTTCCTGAGTGCTATTTTGACGATATTGTAAAGGCGTCATACCAATTGTTTTTTTGAATATTTGTGAAAAATAAGACTGTGAAGAAAAACCAACAGTTTCTGATATTTCAGCAATAGAAAGGCTTGAAGTTTTAAGTAAAGACTGACATTCTTCAATACGTCTATCAATTAAATATTGAATGGGTGAAATATTCATATATTTCTTAAATTCATGAGCCATATAATATTTGTTCATTTTCATAGAATGTGCCAGTGATTCCAAAGTTATATCATTAGCAAAGTTTTGATCAATATAGTGACAAATCATTTGAATTTCTCGACGAATCGAAGATGTTTTTTGTTTGGATTGAAGTTGAATATTGATTTTGCGAATAATTTTCAAAATGACTAATTCCAGTAATTTTTGACATACAGTATCATAACCAATATCTTTATTTTTACTTTCAAAAAGAAGTTGAGAAAAATAATAAATGATGTCCTGATTATCTTTGTCGAAATTTTGATAAAGATAATCAAGAGGATGATCTATTTGAAAAAGTAAATCATTCACGCCTAAGACAACATATTCTAATGGTTCATCATCCTGTGAATTTTCATGATGATAGACATTGGGGAAGACAACAATTAAATCATTCTTTTTGATTGGGAAAGTTTCATTCTCGATTGTCAATTTCCCTTTACCATTAAGGACAAAAAAGATTTCTGTAAATGGATGAAGATGTTTTAGGGATTTCCAGTCTTTTCCATATTTGGAATAAGAAACATATATTAATTGTGATTTATGATCGAAAAATTGATCATCTATAATGTTAATACGCTGACTACTCATGGATAACCTCCTGTCATTTCTATTTTTATTATACATCTTTTTTATAAAATAACAAGATATCTAAAAAAATAAGCAAGTTCACTATAGATAAAACGCTTACATTTAGATATATTGTTATTAGAAGATATCATGGAGGAGGAAATAACATATGAAAATGAAAAAAATGTTATCTTTAGGGCTTTCATTATTAATGTGTGCAACATTAGTGACGGGTTGCAGCGGCAATGATAATAGCGCATCTGAAAGTGGAAGCAAAACTTTAAAAATCGCCGGATTAGATGGTGGTTATGGAACAAAAGGTTGGGAAGAAGTGATTAAAAAGTTTGAGGAGAAAACGGGAGCAAAAGTAGAATATACTTTTGATAAGAAAATCAGTGATATTCTAAGACCAAAAATGACTTCTGGAAAAGATGTTCCTGATGTTATTTATTTGACAGTAGGTGCTGTTGGTGGATTAACTGATACACTTATTAAAGAAAAACAAATTGCTGATATTTCTGCTTTATTGGATGAAACAATTCCTGGTGAAGATGTCAAAGTGAAAGATAAAGTTTTAACAAATTTCTTTGAAGGAGCAACTGCTGATCCTTATGGAGATGGAACTTTACGTTTAGCACCTTTAAATAATGCCCCTTGTGGTTTATTCTACAATGCTGGATTGTTTAAAGAAAAAGGTTGGGAAGTACCAACTGACTGGGATGGAATGTTTGAATTAGGAGAAAAAGCGAAAAAAGAAGGAATTTATTTATTTACTTATCCTACTGCTGGATACTTTGATGCGTTCTTTACTTCATTATTAAATGCAACTGCTGGACCAGAAGTTTATGCAAAATTAATTGCATATGATACAGAAGCATGGAAGCTTCCAGAAGTCAAGGAAGCATTTGAAATCGTTGGTCGATTAAAAGATTATACATTACCTACAACAGTAGCCAATGCGAATGGTGATAACTTTACAAAGAACCAGCAAGCTGTTATTGATGGAGATGCATTATTTATTCCTAATGGAACTTGGTTACCAGGTGAAATGGCTGCAACAACACCTGAAGGTTTTGAATGGGGAATGACGGGTATTCCTGCTGCTAAAGCTGGTGGAGATTCTTATTCTACAAACTTTGTTGAACAAATGTATGTTCCTGAAAAAGCCGAAAACAAAGAATTGGCTTTACAGTTCTTAGCTTATTGTTATAGTGATGAAGCAGCTGATTTATTCTATAAATATGGTGCTTTAAATACTGAAGAAACAGAAAAAACAGGAAAAGATGTTTATAATGCAGGATATTTAATTCCTATTAAAGGTTCTGAAGATAAAGTAGCTGAAGCTGATCGTTTCATGTATACATTATCTGAAAAAGGTGTGAAAACAAACAGTGCTACTTTCATGGCTGCTGAAGCTGTCGAAGGTGTGACTTTAACAGGTGAAACAGGTATCTTATTTGGATCAGTAAATTCTGTTATGAATGGTGATAAAACAGTCGATCAATGGTATAATGAATCAGTTGATGCTGTTAGTAAAATTGCTGAAGCTAATGCTAAAGCAGATAAATAAATAACAAAGAAACATGAGGTAGGCGGTGGGAACACCGCCTCTTTTTATAGGAGGGATTGGATGAATAAGACAAAAGAGAAAAGACGTTTTGTGATTTTATGTCTTGCTCCTGCACTTATTTTATTTAGTGTTTTTATGATTTATCCTACTATTAATGTCTTCTTGATGTCGACTTTAAGGTGGGGAGGATTTTCTGATTTTAAGGAATTTGTAGGAATTCAAAATTTCTTGATTTTATTTGAAGATATGAATTTTATTCGTGCTTTTCAAAATACGATTTTTGTGATTGTGATTGTGACTGTCTTTACATTGGCATTAGCTATTTTATTTGCAGCGATATTAGTGCGTGAAAAAATTAAGGGACAAAATTTCTTTAGGGTTATTTTCTATATTCCTAATATATTATCAATAGTCGTTATTGGAGCTATTTTTAGTGCTATCTATGATCCATCAACAAATGGTTTATTAAATAGTTTTTTAAGCTTGTTTCATGAGGATGGATGGATAGGTGTTCAATTTTTAGGAAATCAGTCCATTGTCATGTATTCTATTGCTTTTGCATTGATATGGCAGGCTATTGGTTATTATATGGTTATGTATATGGCAAGTATGTCATCTATTCCTGCTCATTATTACGAAGCGGCTGAATTAGATGGATGTGGAAAAATCAAACAATTCTTTTCCATTACATTGCCATTAATTTGGACAAATATTCGTACAACATTAACGTTCTTTGTCATTAGTACAATTAATTTAAGCTTTTTGCTTGTTCAAGTCATGACAACTGGTGGACCTGATGGCGCAAGTCGTGTACTTTTATTCTACCTATATGATCAGGCTTATAATAATGCCAGTTATGGATATGGAATGGCAATTGGGGCTATCACATTTTTATTCTCATTCTTATTAAGTGCAGTGATTAATAAGATTACAGAGCGTGATGATTTAGAGTTCTAGGGAGGTTTATATGAAAAAAATAAGTGTTGAAAAATTATATAAGATTTTTGTTTATGTTGCTTTGATTTCCTTAGCTATTTCTATTATCATTCCTGTTGCCTGGGTTTTTGTATCATCTTTAAAAACAAATGCAGAATTTCAGGGAAGTCCATGGACGTTACCAATGAGTTTTTATTTTCAAAACTTTATTGATGCTTTTGAAAAAGCGAAAATGGCTGAATATTTATTAAATTCAGTAATAGTAACAGCATTAGCTTTGATTTTGCTTGTTGTAATTGCTTTACCTGCTTCTTATGTTCTGGCAAGATTTGATTTTAAAGGAAAGAAATTGATTAATACAATGTTTATGGCAGGGTTATTTATTAATGTGAATTATATTGTCGTTCCTATTTTCTTGATGTTGTTAGATTGGGATGATGTGTTTTATAGTTTGTTTGGACAAAGTTTCTTCTTGGATAATATTGTTGTTTTAGCTATTGTCTATGCTTCGACAGCTTTACCATTTACGATTTATCTTTTGAGTGGTTATTTTAAAACATTGCCTAAGGCTTATGAAGAAGCGGCTTATATTGATGGCTGTGGCTATTTTAAAACATTACTTAAAGTCATGGCTCCAATGGCAAAACCAAGTATTATTACAGTTATATTATTTAATTTCCTTGCTTTCTGGAATGAGTATATCATCGCTTTAACATTGATGCCTGGAGCTTCAAAAACTTTACCTGTTGGATTGGTAACATTATCTAAAGGACAAATGGCTGCTGCTAATTATGGGCAATTATATGCGGGGTTAGTTATCGTTATGTTACCTACACTCATTTTATATATACTTGTTCAAAAGAAGCTGACACAGGGTATGACACTTGGTGGTTTGAAAGATTAGGAGTGTGAAGGTATGAATCAAGTCACAAAAAATATCATTGCGATTATTGTGTTTATCGCTTCATTTGGTTTGGTCTGTTTTGGTCAAAGTCAAATTGGTTATGCCGGTTTAGCAATGGAACTGGTGGGATTGGCAGGATTATTGATTCTGTTATATCTCTATAATAGAAAATATAAGTAGGAGGAATTATATGGCAACGTTATCTTTAAAACATATAGATAAAATATATGATAATCAGGTACAAGCTGTTTTTGATTTTAATTTGGATATTGCTGATAAAGAATTTATTGTATTTGTAGGACCTTCAGGTTGTGGGAAATCAACAACTTTAAGAATGATTGCGGGATTGGAAGATATTTCTGCAGGAGAATTGTATATTGATGGGCAGCTAATGAATGATGTCGCTCCTAAAAATCGTGATATTGCTATGGTTTTTCAATCATATGCATTATATCCTCATATGAGTGTATATGATAATATCGCTTTTGGTTTGAAAATTGCTAAAGTACCTAAAGATGAAATTGATCGTCGTGTGCGTGCTGTTGCTAAAGCTATTGATATTGAAGATTATCTGGAACGTAAACCCAAAGCATTGTCTGGAGGACAAAGACAACGTGTTGCTTTAGGGAGAGCGATTGTCCGTGAGCCAAAGGTCTTTTTAATGGATGAACCTTTGAGTAATTTGGATGCTAAACTAAGAGTGCAGATGCGTGTCGAAATTTTAAAAATTTATCAACAGTTAGGAACAACTTTCATCTATGTGACTCATGATCAAACAGAAGCAATGACAATGGGAACAAGAATTGTCGTGATGAAAGATGGACGTATTCAACAGGTGGCTCCACCAACTTATCTTTATGAGCATCCTATTAATAAATTTGTAGCTGGTTTTATTGGAAGTCCACAAATGAACTTTAGAAATGGACAATTGGTTGAAGAAGATGGTAAGGTTGTTTTGCAGCTTTCAGATATGACTTTACCAATTCCGGATGATAAAGCTCAAGTTCTTAAGGATAAAAATTATCTTGGAAAAACAATCACGATGGGTATTCGCCCTGAAGATATTTCAACTCATCCACATTATTTTATGTCACATCCAGAATCTTCCTTCCAAAGTCAGGTAGATGTTGTAGAATTGATGGGAGCAGAAAGTTTTGTACACATGACAAAAGATGGACAACCATTTGTTGTCAAGGTGCCAGGAAGTACGCCTTTACGTTCTGGAGATCAGGGATCGTTTACTTATTTAATGAATAAAGCTCATTTCTTTGATGTAGATAATGAACAAAATATATTAGAAACTGGAGAAAATAAAGTATGAAAAATTATGGAAGATTAACGCTTCCGACTGATTTAGATGTTATTGATGAAACAATAGCGTTAAAAGAAAGTTTGGGAGCAGATGCAATTAGAGATTGTGATGGAACACAAATGCCTCAAGAATTATTGGATTTGGATGCGAAAGTATATGCAACTTATTATACAACACGAAAAGATAATGATTGGGCATTGGCTCATCCAGAAGAAATTCAACAGGAATACTTAATGACAGATCGTTATACAGCGCGACAATCAACACTGACTATCGAATTGATGAAAGGTTTTCATACTGAACAGTTAAAGCCTAATTTTATTGATGATCCAAAACAATGGTGGGAAGTTATTGATCGTACAACGGGTGAAATTGTTCCGGTTGATCAATGGGAATATGATGAAGATAAGGGAACAGTAACGCTTCAAACGATACCTTATCATGTTTATACAGTGAGTTTTTTGGCATTTTTAATCTGGGATCCTGTTCACATGTATAATTTTATTACAAACGATTGGAAAGATGCTCCTCATCAACTCACATATGATGTTCGTCAACC
>CALVFK010000008.1 GCA_944326805.1 uncultured Massilimicrobiota sp.
GATTGAAAAAAAGAAAGGAGCAACAAATATGAGTGACCATGTATTAGGAATTAGAAAACAAGGAAGAAATGAAGGAATCATCACAACACTTATTAAATTACTGACACAAAAGTTTGGAAACTTATCAAAAGATACTATTAAAGAAATTAAACGAAGCAACAAGAAACAACTGAATTCTTTAACATTACATATCTTTGATATAGAAAAAGAGGAAGATATTAAAGAAATATTACATCAATCGTTTTAAAAGGAAATAGATATTGTGCCTATTTCCTTTTTTGATGTCTTTTATACAACAAAGAATAAAGAATACTCAAAACATATTGAAAAGATATTTGAGAGTAAAATGTTGCTATTTTTTCATTATTTTCTTTATGTGGTATCAATATATGATAACGGCTATATTGAAACAAAATATCATCAGTGTTAGATGTAATCGTAATGATGGGAACATGATTATATAATAATGTTCTTAATGAATCACGATAAACATCCTGTTTAGAATATGTAATAAACAATGCCACATCTTGCGAAGTTGCAGCTTTAGAGAAAGAAATTTCTTCTCTATTTTCAGTCGCAATATAAAAGAACTTCCCAATTTTAATCAGTTTATTTGTAAAACTCATAGCTGTAATTTTTGAATCACCAATCGCATAAATAAAAACTCTTTGGGCTTTGTCTAATAAATCAACGATCTGTTCTAACTCATCAATATGAAGTTCACTATTAATAAGATCAATACTTTCTTTATAGACATTAGCAATATTATTAATAATCTGCCATGTTGGTTCATCATTTTGAAACGGAAAGGAAAAATCAATGTCTTGTTTCACATATTTTAATGATTCCATATGTTTCATAAAATCTATTTTAAAATCTCTAAAACCATGATAACCTAGCTTTCTGCATATTCTGATAATAGTAGCATTAGATGAGTATGTAGCCTGTGCCAGTTCACCAATTGTCATATGAATAATAGATTGAGGATTATTTTTAATATAGCGAATAATTTCTAATTCTGTTTTTGTATATAATGTTTCATTTTCTAATTGATCACTCAGTCCCATAGTACCCCTCCTATTCTTTTATTATATCATCTCTTTTTCATTCGTACATCCTCATATTCTCTTGTTGAAAGCTTTTTATTTCATCAAAAACATGTTATAATGCACAAAAAAAGGAGGAAGTCTATGCATTATCTTGCTTGTCCAAAATGTCATGAACCACTTACACTTGATGGTAAAAGTTATCGCTGTCATAATGGTCATTGTTATGACATAGCTAAACAAAAATATATCAATCTTTTATTAAATCCAGATAAAGCAACGAATAATCCTGGTGATAATAAAGAAAGTCTACTTTGTCGTCAACAACATCTTAATAAGGGATATTATGATGGCATTTTAAACGAAGTGATTCGATGCATTCAAAAATATACAACTTCACCTCGTCAACTTTTAGATTTAGGATGTGGTGAAGGATATTACACATATCGAATGAAAGAATTACTTCATGATCATTCTACAATCTATGGTCTAGATATATCTAAAGTGGGAATACAAATGGCCACAAAATATACCAAAGATATCTATTGGATTGTTGGAAACTCAAAAAATATTCCTATCCTTGATCATTCATTAGATGTCATTACTGCATTATTTACGGTTGTCAACATTCAAGAATTAAAACGCTGTTTAAAAGAAAAGGGATATATTATTCATGTGACTGCTAATCCCTATCATTTAGTTGAATTTAAAGAACTCATTTATGATGAAATAAAAATTAAATCTGACCAATATATTCGATTACCCTTCTCAATTGTAGAAAGCTATGATTATCAACAAACAATTCATTTAAAAAATAGAGAAGATACTTTAAACCTTCTCCAAATGACTCCACATTATTATCATATTAAAAAAGAACGTCGTCATGTCTTAGAAACTTTAGGTGAATTTGATGCAACAATAGATATTCGTATTACAGTTTATCAAGTTTCATGAAATATCAAATTCGCCACACTGATTTAACTCTGTTTATTGATTCACCTATATCTATTCTGGAATTATTTCAACAATTCCATTTATCCAAAAAAACAATTCATCTCATGAAACAAAATAAACTATATCTTGTCAATAATCAATATGTTTCTCCATCTACAATCCTTATTAAAGGTGATCAGATTACTTTCTTAGAAGCTTTTTCAAAAGATGATGGCATGTATGCTCCCGTTTATCAAGATTTAGATATTATTTTTGAAGACGAATTTTTGTTGATTGTCAATAAACCTCCCTTTTTACAAGTTTTTCCTGCTCATCAAGAAGATACAAATTCTTTAGCACATCGTGTCAGTGGTTACTACCATCAACAAGGTTACAATCTTCCTGTCCGTTTCATTCATCGTCTTGATTATGAAACAAGTGGACTGATGATTTTTGTGAAATGTCATTTTATTCAGCCTTTATTAGATTATCAGCTTTCAGTCAAGGAAATTAAACGTCATTATCTGGCAATTGTAGAAGGTCAATTTAAAGACCATCAATGGCATACAATTCATCAGGCTATTGGACGTGATCGTCATCATCAACAACGTATGATTGTTCATCCTCATGGTAAAGATGCTATAACTCATTATCATGCTATGAGCTGTCAAAATCATCTTTCACTCGTTGAATGTGTTTTAGAAAGTGGAAGAAAGCATCAAATTAGAGTCCACATGGCTTCTATTGGGCATCCTATTTTAGGTGATCAACTTTATGGTCATCCTTCGCCACTTATCAATCATCAGGCACTACATGCCTACCAAATAAAAATGATTCATCCTATAACACAAGAAAAACTTTTATTCACATGTCCTCCATGTTTGGATATGAAACAAATCATTCAAAAAATAGATCCTCAATTTTGAGGATCCTTTTTCATAGCAACCATTTTCAATACATTCACATCATTAATATCAAATAAAATATGAGCATCTATTTCACGTCGTTGACCACAATCAGAAAAAATAATTCTTTCTTGATGATCAACTTCTTGATAGCCTGTAATACAAACCCAATGCCAATTATCATCTTCTAATTCAGGAGCCTGATGAAATAAAATTAATAAACATACAGGATGATGATTATTAATACTCTTTTTTACAAAATTCATTGCCTGTTGATAAGATTGAGGCTTTTTTAAATATACAGGTTTTAAATCAACATGTTGTTTTTTCATCACTTGACAAAAAGTTCTCGCAAATTTATACAAAAATGGATATCCTTGTCTTCCCGGTGTAAAATACGAATACATCATATTCATAATTTTTAAAAATTCCTTTTTAGAAAGCTGATGTAAAGATAAATAATAAGTATAAAGATGACTTGCTAAAACACTAGCACATCCTGCTTTTTGTGCCCATGAATCTTCAAACCAGTCCTGATTGCCACCATACCCAATAAGCTGATTATTTTCATAAATATGAATCATTGAAAGTTCTTTTTTCATCATTTCTCCTCCTCATTCATTGTAACATAGCCAATAAATATTGTATAATAAAAACAGTTTTTAAAAAAATGGGAGGAATCATATGGCAAAAAATTTTACTGAAGTCA
Organism: uncultured Massilimicrobiota sp.; assembly: GCA_944326805.1. Taxonomy (GTDB): domain Bacteria; phylum Bacillota_I; class Bacilli_A; order Erysipelotrichales; family Coprobacillaceae; genus Allocoprobacillus. Next base: position 3,594 of record CALVFK010000008.1, read on the forward strand.
TTAAAAATCAAACAGTTCTGACAAATAAAGAAAAAATAAACATCATTATTCAATTAAGTATTCCAACCATTCTCTCACAAATATCATCTATTCTTATGCAATATATTGATGCAGCCATGGTCGGTCATCTTGGACCTAATGCTTCAGCTTCGATTGGTATTGTTTCCACAAGCAGCTGGCTGTTAAGTGGATTATGTTCTGCCATGGCAACAAGCTTTGCGGTGCAGGTCGCCCAGCTCATTGGCGCTAATCAAAATCAAAAAGCGCGTAGAACTTTTCGACTAGCAATCATCACATCATTGATTTTTTCTTCTATTCTTTTAGGGTTAGGAGTTCTTGTCAATCATAGCTTATTAAAATGGCTGGGCTGTGATCCTATTATCTTTAATGATGCTTCAGCTTACTTTCTTGTTTTTACCCTAAGTCTACCCATTCTTCAAATGAATAGTTTATGCTCATCCATGTTACAATGTAGTGGGAATATGAAAATACCAAGTTTTCTCAATGCAACAATGTGTGGTTTAGATGTTGTTTATAATTTGATTTTTATTCATTACTTTGGTGTCGTTGGTGCTGCCTTAGGAACAGCATTTGCTCAACTCACCATTGCGATTATCAATTTGTGGTATACAACAACACGTTCACCCCTATTACAATTTAAGAAAAATGAACCTTTCTTTTTAGAAAAACATACTCTTCAAAATGCTTTTTCAATTGGTACACCTTTAGCTTTTGAACATATTGCTATTTGTGGAGCCATGATTATGTCCACAAAAATTATTGCCCCATTAGGAACAATTGCAATAGCTGCCCATTCATTCGCTGTCACTGCCGAAAGTCTTTGTTATATGCCTGGCTATGGTCTTGAAGCAGCTGCCACAACATTAGTAGGACAGTGCATGGGGGCAAAACGAAAGGAATTGGCGAAATCCTTTTCTAATTTTACAATTGCTTTTGGTGCCATCATTATGGGGGTTATTGCAATTATTATGTTCTTTATTGCCCCTTTTGTTTTTCAAATCTTAACTCCTGATTTACAGACCCAGACATTAGCGACCAATGTCTTAAGAATTGAATTATTAGCTGAACCCCTTTATGGTGTATCCATTGTCGCTTCTGGTGCTTTACGTGGAGCAGGTGATACACTGATTCCAAGTTTACTCAATTTATTAAGTATCTGGGGTGTCCGTTTAACTTTATCTGTTATTCTTGTACAAACGATGGGATTATATGGTGTCTGGTTAGCTATGTGTATTGAACTTTGTGTAAGGGGACTTTTACTACTTTATCGCCAACAACGTGGAAAATGGCTACATAAAGATATTTCATAGAAAAAAAGTTGCCAAAATGGCAACTTTTCTTTTCTATTTGTATTCTTACGGGAAAACGAATACGATTATAGATATTTGGGACATGCCTATCATACCATAAATAAATAAAAAATGTTTTCATATTATGAAAATTATCTATCACAAAAATAAATTTCTATCGTAAAATAAACATCATCCTGTTCATTTCTACCTTCTATCAAATAACGGTGACCATCTTCCCCCATAAAAAGCTTAACCATTTCACATGGTCTGATCTCTTTACGATATTGAATATTCATATCACTGATATAACATTGATGATGCTTCTCAAAATCAATTAAATCCAATGCCCATTGAATATAACGTGTATTGTTCATATGTTGATTGATATCAACATCACTATATAAAACTTCACGCTCTTTGATATATTTCATTTCCAGATTTTTTTGAATCGCTGGTGGTAAATCTAATAGTGGTTCTTGAGATGCTTCAGGAAAAACAATTCCAATCTTTTGTGGTGATACCATTCTTCTTCTCTGGATATCTAATAAGGTCCAGACAGAAGAACATGTTCCTATGACCTTTTGATTCTTTTTTATATAATAATACCTTGGAAAAGATACAAATGATCCTTTTGAAATCGCTGTTGATAATTCAATTTCATCATAAAGACAAATAGGCTCATCTAAGTGTAAATATTGTTTTGCGACAACCCAGCCATATTGTGACATCATTTTTTGATTCCAGACACCAATTTTTATAGCATTTACAGTTGCAATCTTAGCAAATTGATTTAAGAGATGATGAAAAAAATATTCACCCATATCATCTACTTCATTAATTTCTATTGTCATTTTTACACTACTCATTAAATTTTCATCCATAATTTCACTTCCTTAGTGTCTATTATAATAAAAAATCATAAAGATTTCACATATTTTCATTTTTTTCTAGTCGAAAAGCAAAATTATATGTATAATAGAGAGGTATGAAAGGAAGTTTGAATGTATGCTTGATGTTGTTTCATTAGTCTTATCATTTATCTTAGGGCTTGTCTTTTTGTGGTTTACATATTCTATTATTAATATCTTGGTGACTTTTTTCCGTTGTCGTAAACAGGATCATTCTTTAGAACTTTGTTTAAATACGGGAGGATATGTTTTTTATATCGTTTTAACCATTGTTTATCTTATCGCAACTGTTGGTGGTATCATTTTAATCATCTATGGATTAACAATTTCCAGTACAAGCTTTTTTCAAAATGGTTTAAACATCATTGCTTTTATCTCTGTTGTTTATGCCTACTTTACTTCAACAATTGTCCTTGTTGGACGTAAAAACTTAATGGTTGGAAGAATGTTAATAGATTATCGTAAACTTAAAAAAGTCAATTTTACCTATAACAACAAAGTAACCTTTGTCTATGCTCAAAAAGATTATAGTTTCCCTACAAGATTTGTAGATAAAAGTAAATTAAGAAAAATGATTTCTCGATAGTAAAAAACACGATTTCTCGTGTTTTTTATTTTTGTGTATCAAATTGACTATAATATAAATGGTGATAAAAACCATGTTGTTTCAATAATTCTTCATGTTTTCCTTGTTCAATAATCTGCCCATGATTCATCACTAAAATCTGATCTGCTTTTTGAATCGTTGACAAACGATGAGCTACAATAAAAGTTGTTCTTCCTTCCATCATTAAATCAAAGGCTTCCTGAATTTGTCTTTCTGTACGCGTATCAATAGAACTTGTTGCTTCATCTAAAATCAGCATAGGTGGCTTAACAAGCATAATACGCGCAATACAAAGAAGCTGTCTTTGTCCTTGAGAAAGATTTCCACCATCCTCACTAATGAGTGTATCATAACCATCTTTCAATTGAACAATAAATTTATGAGCATGAGCTTTTTTAGCTGCTTCTATAATATCTTCATCACTGGCTTCTTTACCATAAGCAATATTGTCTTTAATCGTTCCTTGAAACAGCCACGAATCTTGTAAAACCATACCATAAAGACTACGTACATATTCACGACTCATATTTTGAATATTGATGCCATCAATGAGAATCTGACCTTGTTGCGGTTCGTAAAAACGCATTAATAAATTAATGAGTGTCGTTTTTCCACAACCTGTTGGTCCAACAATCGCAATTGTTTGACCAGGTTTGGCTTCAACATTTAAATTTTCAATCAATGGTTCGTTAGGATCATAGGAAAAAGCAAGATTTTGAATTTGGACATGACCTTCTCGATGAGTAAGAGTCTGTGTTTTTGACTGCTGAGGCTCTGATGGTGTATCAAGCAAATGAAAAACACGTGTGGCACAGGCAAGAGCCGTCTGAAGTTCAGTAAACACATTAGATATTTCATTAAATGGCTTTGTGTATTGATTGGCATAACTTAAAAAACTTGATAAAGCGCCTACTGTCATATGTCCTGCAATCACATATAAAGACCCCGCTATACAAACACTTGCATAAACGATATTATTCACAACTCTGGTACTTGGATTAGCTAAAGCACCTAAAAACTGTGATTTGACACCACTGACATAGACACGTTGATTGATTTCTTCAAAACGTTCCTGATTTTTTTGTTCATACCCAAAAGCTTTAATCACCTTGACACCACCTATCATTTCTTCTACATAAGCCCCAAGTTCTCCTCTTAAAGCCAATTGTTCCTGAAAAAACTTATATGTCTTATTAGCAATAATTGTGGCAACAACAAGTGATAAAGGTGTTAATACAATAACAATCAAAGCGACTGTTGTTTGAATATATAACATAAAACAAATCGTCCCAATAATTGTCGCAATACCATTAAACAAATGAGTAAATCCTTGTAATAAACCATCACCAATTAAATCAATATCATTAATCATACGACTTAATAAATCGCCATGAGCATGTTGATCAATATATCGTAAAGGTAATGTTGAATACTTTTGAAATAACTGATCACGTAAATCTTTAGTGATAGAATAAGTCATACGATTAGACAATCTGACAACCAGCCAGTCAAATATTTCAGCAATGATTACACTCATCAAAATCCATAACATCTTTTGAAAAAGCAAATCAAACTCAACAAGTCCTTTTCCTATAATATGATCAACAGCCTGACCAATAAATACAGGAATCAACAATGTAAAAACAATCTGTCCTGAAGAACAAATCAACGCAAAATATAAATATTTCATATAAGGTCGGCAAAATGATAGTAAACGACCTATAGTTTGACGATTCATGATGCCACCTCCTTTGATAATTGCGAATGAACGATTTGTTGATAAATTTCACAATTTTTCAACAATTCATCATGTTTTCCTATTCCCACCAATTCTCCATGACTTAAAACAAGAATCTTATCTGCATGCATAATGGCACTGACACGCTGTGATACAATAATTGTTGTTTGTGGTAATGATGCAATGGCTTTTCTTAAAGCAGCATCCGTCGCAAAATCTAAAGCACTGGCGCTATCATCAAGAATCAGGAGCTCAGGATTTCTCACTAAAGCTCTCGCAATTGTTAAACGTTGTTTTTGTCCACCAGATAAATTATGACCACCTTGTGTAATATGACTATAAATACCGTCTTTCCATTCTTTCACAAATGAGGCCTGTGCCAAGTTTAGAGCTTCAGTGACTTCTTCATCACTGGCATCTTCTTTACCAAAGCATATATTATCTTTAATTGTTCCTGTAAAAAGCAACGCCTGTTGTGGTACAAAACCTATCATTTGTCGTAAAGATTGTAAAGAATAATTTTGAATAGGTCTATCCTTAATATAAATCTGCCCCTGTGAAGCTTCATAAAAACGGGGAATCAAATTCACTAATGTTGACTTTCCAGAACCTGTTCCCCCAATAATTCCAACAGTTTCCCCTTTTTCAATAGAAAATGATAAATCACTTAAAGCATGACTTCCCTGATAAGAAAAACTAACATGATCAAAAGTTACCAATGTTCCTTCATGATGATCTACTTCCTGAAAACCATCTTGAATAACGGGTTGAATAGACAACACTTCTTGTACACGTTTATAACAAGCTGTCGCTTTATTATAAATGACAATAACATTCGCAAAGGCAAACATAGATAATAAAATCTGATTCATATAATTGATTAATGCAATCACTTCTCCCTGTAAAAGTGTTCCACTATTCACCTTTAAACTTCCTACATACAAAATCATTAAAATCGCACAATTGACAATCACACTCGTACCAGGATTCAGTAATGCTGATAATTTTCCTACACACATCTGCATATCTTTTTGTTTTTGTGTCGCTTGATGAAAACGTTCTTTTTCCTGATTTTGTTTAGAAAATGCACGAATCACACGTATTCCCGCTAAATTTTCACGACAAATCAATGAAACATGATCTAATTGTTTTTGAATCTTTAAATACAAAGGTAAAGAACGTGACATCACAAGATAAATAGACAAAGCTAACAAAGGTGCTGCACAAATAAAAATCAATGACATTGATACATTAATACGAAAAGCCATGATTAGTGAACCTATAATTAAAAATGGGGAACGTGAAGCCAGACGAATCGTCATCGCAACAGCTAATTGTAATTGATTCGTATCATTTGTGATACGTGTCATCAATGATGGAATGCCAATTTCATCTATATTTTCATAATCATAAGCATTAATGGCTTTAAACATATCATTTCTTAAATACGTTCCAAATCCTTGAGAAGTCTTTGAAGCAAAATACTGACATACCAAAGCACAGCTATATCCTGAAATAGCCAAAATAAACAATAAAATCCCCTTATGTAAAATATATTGTTGATCTTTAGCCGCAATCCCATAATCAATAATATCAGCAACGACAATAGGAACAATCAATTCAAAAAAAGCCTCAATCAACTTAAATAAAAAACCAATAATCGCCTGTTTACGATAAGGTTTTAAATATTTCATCCACATCTTGATCATCCTTTCTTGATTTATTATAACGAAAAATGTATTATATGTATAATATATATAAAATATAATTTTTATACTTTTAAAATATGGTGATAACATGGATATTAAACAAATGATTTATTTTAAAACAATTGTTGAGGAAGGTACTATTTCCAAAGCTGCTCAAACTTTACATATGGCACAGCCACCTTTATCTATGCAACTTAAACAATTAGAAGAAGAATTAGGTGTAACCTTATTAAAAAGAGGACATCGTAAAGTTGAATTAACACAGGCAGGTAAAATTTTTTATAAAAGAAGCTTACAAATGATTTCATTAAACGAAATGACTTTTCATGAAATTCAAGATATGCAAAATGAAGTCTTAAGAGTCGGCATTACTTCATCCAACTCCAGCATTCTTCCTATATATCTTTCCCAGAATCCTTCTCTTTTTCAATTTTCTTTTCGTATTTATGAAGGGAGTACTTATGAAATTATTGATTTATTATTATCACATCATATTGATTTAGGTATTGTACGAACACCTTTTGATCAAAGTCAGCTTGACTGTCAGCCTTTTTTAAGTGAACCCATGGTCGCTGTAGGGAAATCAACTTTTTTAAATTCAGAAATGACACATATGTCTGACTATCAAAATAAACCATTAATTATTCACCAGCGTTATCTTTCACTCATCACTGATTATTGTTTAAATCTGCATTTTCATCCTCATATTCAAGTCACCTGCGATGATTCTAGAACTTCCTTACAATGGGCTAAAGCAGGGCTAGGTATTGCGATTGTTCCCCAAAGTATTTTATCATTTTTATATGATCCTGAACTCATTCATGTTATTATCGAAGATGAAAGTCTAAAAACAGATTTAACACTCGTTACAAGGCAAAATGAAATTTTAAATCCTTCTATTCAATCATTAATAGAACTCATTCATCAAAAAGGAGAAAATATATGCATATAGCACAATTTATAAAATTAGAGATTGTTATTTTACATCTTTTAAAACAACAAGATTTATCTAGTGATCAGATTTATGATATTCTCAAAAAACATTTTACAGTTATTGAAGGAGAACTTTTAACTTCATTGTACTTTCTTAGTCAAACCCAAATGATTTCTATTCATAGCCATGATCATCATCTCATTTATCATATCGAAGAAGCTGGTTGTACGCGTTATACAACATTAAAAAGAGAATATCATCATATCCATCAGGAAATGGAGGTTTTATTTCAAAATGAAAAAACAGAAATTTAAAAATCCTGTCACCCAAAAATATTATCATCAACTTTATAAAACTTTCCCACTTCATAATCTTCATGAAAAAGAATTTCTTAAATTAATAGAAACTAGACTACACGAATATGAAAATACACATTTAAATGTTACTTATCAAGATTATATTGAACGTTTTGGTCTTCCTGAAGATATTATTGTTTTCTTTTATCAGCATTATGATGACCACTATGTGATTACACATATGAAATCAAGAAAAATAATCAAGTATAGTTCTTTTATTATTGTTCCTTTGATTATTATAAGTCTTGTTTATGCATTATGGACAACATATCACTATTATCAAGATTATAAAAATATGATGGAAAGCTTTCCTGCTTATGAGGAAGAAATTATTTATGATTATGGCACAATCTCAATGGATGAATAAACATTGAGATTGTTTTTCTATTCAAAAACAGCAATAAGATATTGCTGTTATAAAATACGTTCTCTTTTCTGTTTATCTAAATCAATATTAGGTAAAGTAAATCCTCTACCTTTGACACTATGAATTTCACTACCAATAATAAACGCTGTTGGATCAATAGCCATGACTAAATCATTAACCACAGGATATTCACGATTATTGACAACGCAAAGAACAGCTTTTTGCTGATCATGGAAATATCCTGTTGTTACATTAACAAAGGTACATCCTCTATCAATTTCCTTAAAAATAGCTTCAGCAATATCTTCATGATGTGATGAGATCACTAATACCTGTAAATTCTTTTCACCAAAGATAGTGACTTTATCCAAGACAATAGCGGTAATAAAGACTGTAATGATCCCATATAAAATACCTTCAAAGCTTGTAAAGAATGATTGCCCTAATAGTACAATAACATCAAACAAATAAACACAGACACCTAAAGAAATATGAAATTTCTTATTGATAATAATCGGTGGTACATCCATACCTCCGGTACTATATCCAACACGAAATACAATTCCACAACCCAATCCAGTAAATAATCCTGCATAGATTGTCGATAATAACATATCAGATGTCAAATGCTGTAATTGAGGCATAGATTCAAACATTGCTAGAAAAATTGGAAATATGATAGAACTCAAGATTGTTCCAGCAGCAAATTTCTTCCCTAAAACAACAAATCCCAGTAACAACATTGCCATATTGATAACAAAAACAACTGTAGCATAATTAACAGGAATAAATTCACAGACAATCAAAGCAATCCCAGTTGCTCCAGCAACAATTAAATCTGAAGGGACCGCAAAAACAGCAACTCCAAAGGCAAGTATCAAATTTCCAATAATAACAATAATTGTATCACGTAAAAGATGTTTTGCTTTAAGCATTAGTCATTCTCCTTTACTTGTGATTTTAAATAAGCATAAATACAATCATCTAAATCTCCATCTAAAATGGCTTTAGGATTATTGGATTCATATTGACTACGATTATCTTTTACCATTGAATAGGGATGTAAAACATATGAACGAATTTGACTACCCCACTCAATCGCTTTTTGTTCCCCTTTAATCTCACTGATCTCCTGTGCCTGTTTTTCTAACATTAACTGATATAATTTAGATTTCAGCATAATCATTGCCTGTTCACGGTTTTGAATCTGTGAACGTTGTGATTGACATGTCACAACAATATGTGTAGGAAGATGGGTAATACGAATCGCTGAATCAGTTTTATTAATATGCTGTCCTCCAGCTCCAGAAGCACGATAAGTATCTATACGAATATCATGAGGATCAATTTCAATTTCGATATCGTTATCAAATTCTGGCATGACATCAACTGAAGCAAATGATGTATGACGACGTTTTGAAGAATCAAACGGAGAAATACGTACTAAACGATGAACACCTTTTTCAGCTTTAAGATGCCCATAAGCATTATAGCCTATTATACGTAAACTCACTGATTTTAATCCTGCTTCTTCACCATCCAAATAATCTAAAACTTCAATTTTCCATCCCTTTTTATCTGCATATCTTTGATACATACGCATTAACATGGCAGCCCAATCCTGTGACTCTGTTCCCCCAGCACCAGGATGAATTTCTAACAAGGCATTATGATGATCATATTGGCCAGAAAATAATAGTGTTTTTTCAAAATCATCCATTTCTTTTTCAAAAACAGCATAATCTTCATCTAAAACAGCCTTAAAATCTGCATCATCATTTTCTTTGACATACTGGTAGGTTTCTTCTAATTCACCTAACGTTTTTATTAGATGTTCGTATGTATCAACTTTCTTTTTCATTTCATTTAATTGATCATATATTTTTCTGGCATGATCTTGATCATTCCAGAAATTCTCATCCATTGTTTGTACTGTCAAACCTTCAATTTCTCTTTTTAAACCTTCAATATCAACAGAAACAAAAAGTTCCTTGAGTAAAGAACGGGCTTTTTCAAGCCCATCCTTCATTTCATATAATTCCATTAATCCGCTTTAAACTCCAATTCAATTTGCACTGATGGAATCTGTTTTTCCTGTTCACTACCAGGAGCAATACCCATATGAACAATGTTTCTTGTAATATCTTGAGAAATTGATTTTGTCATTTCTTCAAACATATAAAAGGCTTCTTCAGTATATTCTTGAAGTGGATCTCTTTGTGCATAAGCACGTAAATAGATTCCATTTCTTAATTTCTGCATAGCATCAATATGGTTGATCCATGTATGATCAATAACGCCTAATAAAACTCTTCTTTCATAATCCAATTTAATTTCAGCTGGTAAATCCTTATTAAATCTATTTTGATATTGTAAATAAACAATTTCAGATAAACTGTTCATTAATTTTTTAGCATCATGTTCTACTGCTTCCTTATTTTTCGTTGATAAAGTTGCCAACAACATATAGTTTTTAGAAATATAGTTTAACGCTCCATCAACATCAACATGTTCTTTTTTACCATCATGTTTCGTAAATTGACGAACTGTATTTTCCACAGCCTGTTCAAACATTCCCTTCACAATTGGACCTAAATCAGTCTGTGACATAATATCATCACGTTCTTTATACATGATTTCACGTTGTTGACGCATCACATCATCGTATTGTAATAATTGTTTACGAATATCAAAGTTTTGTCCTTCAACACGTTTTTGAGCATTTTCGATTGATTTTGTTACCATTTTACTTTCAATAGCATCATCTTCCAAGAAAGAACCCATTCTTTCCTTCATCTTTTCATTCGCAAATCTTTGCATTAATTCATCTTCAAATGAAACAAAGAACAATGAACATCCAGGATCTCCTTGACGACCAGAACGACCTCTTAACTGATTATCAATACGTCTAGATTCATGTCTTTCACTACCAATAACCATCAATCCACCTAATTCTGGTACACCTTCACCTAACTTGATGTCCGTTCCACGACCAGCCATGTTTGTCGCAATAGTCACTGCCCCCATCACACCTGCTTTTTCAATAATTAAAGCTTCTTTAGCATGATTTTTCGCATTCAGGACATTATGCTTAATTCCACGTTTATTTAACATCTTACTTAATAATTCAGATGTTTCTACTGAAACAGTCCCTAATAACACAGGTTGACCATAACTATGTCTTCTTTCTACCTCATCACAAATTGCTTTATATTTAGCAGATTGTTTCGCAAAAACAAGATCCGCTTTATCATCACGAATAACAGGTTTATTTGTTGGAATTTCTACAACACGCATATTATAGATTGTTCTAAATTCTTCTTCTTCTGTTTTTGCAGTTCCTGTCATCCCTGCTAATTTATTGAATAAACGGAAGAAATTCTGATAAGTGATTGTTGCCAGTGTAACAGTTTCTTCTTTAATAGGTACACCTTCTTTGGCTTCAAGAGCCTGATGTAATCCATCGCTATAGGCACGTCCAGGCATGACACGACCTGTAAACTGATCAATGATCATAATGCTGGCATTACGAATGTCATGACTACCATCTTCAGTCGCAATCATATATTCAACATTCAAGCTCATTGTATAGTTAGCTTTTAATGCCTGATTGATATGATGCACTAAAGCTGTATGTTCTGGATCATATAAGTTTTGAATTTTAAATGCCTTTTCTGCCTTATTAATTCCTTCAGGTGTTAAAGCAACTGTTTTACTTTCAATATCAACTTCATAATCTTTTTCTTCACGTAAAGATTTTACAAATTTATCAGCTTGAACATATAAAGCAGCTGTATTTTTCTTACCACCAGAAATAATCAATGGTGTTCTAGATTCATCAATCAAGATAGAGTCAACTTCATCAACCAATGCAAAATTCAATGGTCTTAAAACTTTATCTTCCAAACGTGTAACCATATTATCTCTTAAATAATCAAATCCCAGTTCGGCATTTGTTGTATACGTAATATCACACGCATGTTGAGCTCTTTTTTCATCTTTTGTCAGTTCACGTTTGTTAAGTCCTACTGTTAAACCTAAAAACTCATAAACTTTTCCATTATCTGTTTTATCACGTTCTGCCAGATAATCATTGACAGTGACTACATGAACCCCTTCCCCAGTTAAAGCATTTAAATAAACTGGAAAAATAGATGTTAAAGTTTTACCTTCTCCTGTTTTCATCTCGGCAATATCACCATTGTGTAAAGAAATAGCACCCATTAACTGTACCTTAAAAGCTTTTAAACCTAAACGTCTAAATGCTGCTTCACGTACTGTTGCAAAGGCTTCAACCAAGATATCATCCAATGTTTCACCATTTTTTAGACGTTCTTTGAAAACTTCTGTCTGATGAGCTAATTCTTCATCACTCATTGCCTGATATTGAGGCTCTAAATCCATAATCTGTAAAGCCTGTTTTTCAAGTTTCTTTAATATTTTATTATCCTGTGAAAAAGCCTTTTTGATAGAACCAAATAATCCTTTTTTCTCTTTTTGTGGTGTTGTCTTAAATTCAATAGGCTGTTGTGGTTTTTTCACAACATCATCAAATGTTTCAACGACAACATCCTCACCCAAATCATCATTTAAATCCACAATTTCAGCATTCGGATTTAATCCAAGTTCTTCCAATTCTTTGGCTTCTTTCTTTTTAATTTGTTTTCTAATTTCTTGCTTTTTACTTGCCATGAATAAATCTCCTTTCATGCATACTGAAACATTTCACATTATAGCATATAATCTACAGAAAACAAAGTAAATATCGCGTAAAATTATTCCAGCTAAAAAAAGGATATGCCAATGCATATCTCTCTTTCATCAAATCTTTACGACATGTCTCGCTTGCAAACCTCTCTCTGTCGAATAGAGTTCAAACTCTACGAGTTCACCTTCATTTAAAGATTTATATCCATCTTGTATAATTTGACTATAATGAACAAAAACATCTTTTCCTTCACCACGATCAATGAATCCAAATCCTTTTTCAGCATTAAACCATTTCACTTTACCTTGCATAATCACAACTCCTTTACTTCATGGTTGTGTCCATTATAAATGATTAACATGAAAAAAGAACGCATATTCTGTCGAGCTACTTTCTTTTTTTATTTTATTTCCAGGGAAATATATCGTTATTTGACGAATCAATATGGAAAGATGTATATTTCTATAACGAAACATACATCTTTCATGCAATAAAACTTTTGGTTGATAAAACAAGCAGTTCTATCTTTTGGGGATGACACTTTTCTATAAGTGATAAACAAGCAGTTAAGGTTGATGATGAAGTCATCACATCATCAAAAATTAAAACTTTTTTCCCTTTAAGAACTGTTCCATTTTGAATATCAATTTTATCTTTAACCCTTTTTCTTTCAGCAAATGACAAATCACTTTGTTTATACATTTCTTTCTTATAAAGTCCTGTAAAAACATGTGATGAAAATGAAGAAGCGATACTTTCCATAGGCGCAAAGCCACGTTTTTCATTTTCCTGAAATGCACTGGGAGCTACTGCAATGATATAATCTTGATATTTTTTTTGAAAACAGGACTGATAAGAACATAAAAATGCATCTTTTAAAGCATAGTCATAAAGTCCCTTATATTGATAAAGAAGTGATTTAAAGAAATCATCGTATTCATATAAAATTCTTAAAGGATGGTGATGAAAAGTTGTTTGGATATCTATAATATGAAATTGTGATAAGCACTTTTGGCATAGTGGCAAGGCATAAAGAAGATGTGCTAAAGATATTTGTTGGAGAAGGGGTGTGTGACAAATTAAGCATTCATTTTGTTGAGGCCTTTGATGGTATGAATACATTGCTTGATAGATGTGGTATGTTCATTGGATAAAATATAAACATGCCCTTGAGGATGAGAGATTTTACGACCCACACGCCCTGCTATTTGAATCAATGTGCTACGATCAAACAAGTCATTTTCTCCATGATAGATAATCACTTGGACATCTTCTACGGTAATTCCACGTTCCAGTAAAGTTGTGGAAACAATCACATCAATATCGCCTTTTTTCAATGCCTCCAGTTTTTCTTGATTATGTTCATGCATAGAAGATACACCTTGGACTTGAAAGCCATGTAATTGTTTGACAAGCTTATCCACATCTTTTACATAAGGAACATAAATAATGACTTTCTTTTTCCATTTCCAAAGGAGTAAACGAATAAGCCATATCTGCAGCCAATGAGGACAAATGATTAATTGAGGTACTGGAAGATCATAGCCATGGTATCTGCGATTCATAATTAGTAATTCTTCTCCATGTATATCCTCTTTGACGAATGTTGCACTCAACTTGACATAATTCCCTCTACAACAGTTCATAAAAATTTCCTGTAAAACTTTATTCCCATAAAATGGAAAGGCATCTACTTCATCCCCAATAATCAAATCAAAACCACTTTGTTCAAAACGATATAATTGATGCATTGTACAAATAATCAGCTGTGCATTGATATTTTCATTATATCCCCCATAAACCAGACCAATATCCAGATTAAAAAAGGCTTCTTGAATTCTTTGATATAATTCTTTGACTAACTCCTTTCGAGGAATACAAAAACATACACGATGACCGCTCTGCAAAGCATATTGAATCAACTCAAATACGATTTCTGTTTTTCCAGAACCACAGACTGCCAAGACAGCAGAATGATTATGGTTTTGATAATTTTTGACAAGCTGTCTGGATATTTCTTTTTGGGCAGGAGATAATTCAAAATCAAGATGATATTGAACTTGACATACTGGATATTGATGATTTTCCTGTTGATGAGTTTCATCAATCCAGACACGATGGAATTGGATGCACTCACGACAATAATATTTTCCATTTAACTCATATAAACGCTCTGCATTTTGATTATGACATCTTGGACATTCCACTTTTCATCACCCATAGCTATCATAACATAAATCAGCACTTCTAAAATCTCATCTTTGTCTTATCTTTTTCTCTCAATCTTCTCATATTTCAAAAAACATTTCATACATTATATGGGGTGAAATCTATGTGTGGTATTATTACAATTTGTAATTATTCAAAACATTTACTTGATTATGATGAAAAAATCATGACAATGACAAAACTCTTACGAAAGCGTGGTCCTGATCATATGGGTTATTTTATGACTCCACATTGTCTTATGGGTCATACACGTTTAGCTATTATTGATTTAAAGAATGGTCAACAGCCTCTTTTATATACGCATCAGGAGCGTACTTATCGTATGACATATAATGGTGAAATTTATAATATGACGGAAATCAAAAATCATTTGATTGAATTAGGTTATACTTTTCATACAATGAGTGATAGCGAAGTTGTTTTGGCTGCTTATATAGAATATCAGGAACATTGTCTTGATTTATTTGAAGGCATTTTTGCGTTTGTGATTGATGATGGTGAAAAATTATTCGCTGCGAGAGATCCATTGGGTGTTAAACCCTTATATTATACATTGCATGAGGGAACTTTGGTTATTGCCAGTGAAATCAAAAGTCTTTTAAGCTATCTAGGTCAGGCTATTGTTGATGAAAAAGGTGTCAAGGAACTCTTAGGTCTAGGACCAAGTTTAACACCCGGTCAAACAGTCTATAAAAACATTTATGCCTTAAGACCAGGCTATTATTTATACTTTCAAAAAGAGTTACACATTCAATGTTATTGGAAGCTACATGATCAATCTCATGATGAAAACCTGCAAGAGACGATTTTGCATGTGCGTCATCTCGTTATAGAGAGTATTCAACATCAATTGTTAAGTGATGTCCCTTTATCAACGATGTTATCGGGTGGTTTAGATTCTAGTATTATTACAGCCATCACTTCACAGTATGTCCATCCTCTTTCTACCTATAGTGTTACTTATGAAGATCAAGATCAATACTTTCATGCCTATGATTACCAGACAACAATGGATGATGATTATATTCATCAGATGGTCACACGTTATACACCACATCATCACAATATTATTTTAAAACAAGATGATTTAATAAAAGCTTTAAAAGAAGCACTGATTGCTAGAGATATGCCAGGTATGGCAGATATTGATGCAAGTTTTCTTTTATTTTCTAAAGAAATTGCTAAAGAGCATAAAGTCACATTATCCGGTGAATGTGCTGATGAAATCTTTGGTGGTTATCCCTGGTTTTATAAAGAAGAACTCTACAACCAGCCTTATTTCCCTTGGATGCGAGATTTAGACCAAAGGTTAAGTATGTTTAATGAAAAAGTTCAAAAATTAAACCTTAAAGACTATATTATTCAACGCTATCAAGAAAGCTTACAAGAAATTCACACTGACAATCGTAAAAAACAATTAATCTATCTCAATACGCAATGGTTCATGCAAACACTGCTCACTCGTGCCGATAGTCAGACAATGCGTGCCTCACTAGAAGTCCGTGTCCCTTTTGCTTCTACAAAAATACTTCAATATCTTTATAATATGCCAGAGGATTATATGTTCTTTCAAGGTGAAGAAAAAGGTATTCTTCGTCAGGCTTTTCATGATTTTTTACCAGAAGATATTTTACATCGTAAAAAGAACCCTTATCCTAAAACCTATTCCCCACTTTATGCACAACTTATTGAAAACAAATTAAAAGAATCCTTAAAGGATCCTTCTAATCTTTTATTTCAATTTTTTGATTATCAAAAGCTCAATGATTTTATACAATCCCATGGTCAAAGTTTAACAGCTCCATGGTTTGGACAACTTATGATGGGACCTCAACTCATGGCTTATTTTTATCAAATTTATTTATGGGGAAAAATCTATCACATTCAACTTGAATTTTAAGCAGGATATCCTGCTTTTTATATTTGATCTTCATAATATGAATGGGGATGTTTCTGTAAGTAAGTATCAATAGCCTGTCTTCCTAAGTCAGGATAATTCGTAATAATGCCACTCACTCCCATATCCAGATAATGTTGCATCTTCTTTTGATTATCAACTGTCCAGACATAAATAGGAATCATTTGTGAAATCGCTTTTTGTACTAAGGAAGTACTCGCTCGATTTTCTTCAATAGCCAAAAAGTCAATATCCATATTCCAGATACTTGCATCAATATCTCCAATACTTCCATAAATACAATATCCAATCCACCACTCAGGATAAAGATGATGTAAATAAGATACTGTAGGATAATGTAAAGACATAAACATCGTTTGCGAACCCATATGATATTGATTGATAATTTTTACAACCTGATTGACCAATTCACGATAATTTTCAGAATCCGTTTTGAATTCTATTAATAATTTAATATTAAAATGGTCATCTTGCATTTTTTGAATTAAATGTTCTAATGTCATAGGTTGAGCTGTATTATTTTCATACTGTAATGTTGTCTCTTCAAATTGTTGAGCAGTCATTTGTGAAACTGATGTAGAGACATGTGATAGACGTGACATTGTTGTATCATGATATACAATGGGAATACCATCTTGAGATAACTGAATATCAATTTCTGCAAAATCACTACCATAATCATTCGCTTTTTCTACAGCTTCAAAAGTATTTTCAATAGCGTACCCTGAACCACGATGTCCTATCACATAAGGCTTATGCAATCTTAAATCTTGATGAAAATAAATAACTCCCACAATGAAAATACAAACGATACAAATAATACGTAAATATTTTTGATAAGTCCGTATCCATTGTACTTGTGAAAGATATTGTTTGACTTGTCCAAATATATGTCCTGTCCCTTTTTGACAATGACTGATCAATCGCTGCAAACGAGTGGTATCTAAATTCTGTTGTTGAATAGTCATGATTTCTTTTTCGTATTGACAAAACAATGTCACAAGCTCATTCAAAAAGAAAGCCATTGCGATAATCTGTAGAAGATAAATGATAATATATTGGATAACACTATAACGAAAAGATGCAAAATGCATGAAATATTTCACAAAATAAATATTAAAATCTCGATTATGTAAAAGAGGATATGGCAAGATATGTATGATACTATTTTCTATGACAACCCAAGCCATAATACTTATCAACAATCTTATTTTTTGTGATAATGTTATCATTTTTAATAAATGCCACCCTTTTTTGATAGCTTGTATCAAAGACATTTGTTTTAAAAATAAATAAAGTGGAACAAAAATCATGGCAATATACAAACCATAATACAGTAAATAAATAAGACCCATCAGAATTTGTCCTTGAAGGGTTAATTGAAGTTCATTTAAAATAAAAGATGGAATATCCCATCTAGGGACATAATTATTAATATACCCTACATGAACTAAAGGCAACAATAACAACATATAAAGACCACTTAATACAAAAGTTGGTTTATGAATTGTTTTTAAATTGATGATACTTTTTAAAACAACCTCTTTCAATTGATAAGGTTGTTTTTGATGTTCTAAAGTCATGATTTGTACAATGACATAAAGATTGTAATAAATCAAAAGCATCATCGTTAGTACTAAAACCAAAAATATCATGATTCCTGGTAATGATAAAAAAACTTCTATCATATTTTGATTAAAAGCAATACTCACCGATGCCTTCTTTAAATATTCCTTTAAGATAAGTCTGAGTATTGGACTTAAACAAAAAAGAATGATCAGTTTATAAATAATCGTAAACTGTAAAACATTCTTAATGAAAGAACCATATTGTTTCATATCACTGACCATCCCCTTTAGATTCTATGATACATAATCCTGCCACTTTGTCAAATCTCTTTTCCAAAAATAATATTTATAAATGAAAAAAGTTGCGATAGTACTCATAAGAGCAATATAAAATTGAGGATAACAAAGCTCTAAACTTAAACGTAAACTGAATACCCCAGAAAGCGGAAAAATATGCCATGTTAAAAACTCATAAATCTCCATTGCAATAATCCCTGTCAGTCCAATACAGCATAGCATATAACTTGTATATCCCCAATGCATCCAAATGCTAAATATTGTAATCATCATGCATGTAACAGCAATAGGATTATTCATTAAAATAAATCCTGATATTTCTTGTACTCCCTTATATCCACCAAACCATGTCATAAACATTGTTGATAAACTCATTATAAAAATAATTGTCATAAGTATTTTTCTTTTCATATTGATCACCCACTTACAGTATAGTGGATTATATGAAAAACTTTCTTAATAAATTCTTAATATTCTATAAAAGAAAAACAAGATCATTGAAGACCTTGTTCTTTCTTTAATCTTTCTTGTTTATTTTTTTGTGTTTTGATGACTTTTTGACGAGAGAATTCTTCTCTATCTTTTTCATCTAAAGATTCACTAATAAATTTAACTGTTCTTTCAAATTCAGGAATAGAAATATTCTGCAAGGCATTCGCACGTTTTTGTGTTTTACGAATAGCGTTGGCTAAACGATAAACAGCGTTTTCAATTTCTGCTAATTTCACAGTTAATTCCTTAACATGATAGAAACATCTATAAGCATAATCAACTTTAGAATTTGCTCTTTCAAACCCATATCCTAAACGAAGTGGTGTTCTTTCATAGCTGACTTTAGGAATTTCAACTCCCATAACGCTTCGATAAGTGACACTCAATCCTTCATCAATAGGAACAGCTTCAACAATATCACTGATAATACCAAGTGACATGTTCGCTTCCTGAAGAGCATAATAAGCTTTTTGATAAGAATCTGTAATATCATCTCTGATCAATTTGACATCATCTAATAAATTCATCATTTCCTTGATGAGAACATTTCTTTTTTTATCCATTAAGTCATAACCCAGATAAGCGAGTTCTAATGACTTTTTGGTTGCAATCAAATTCCCTTTGGTTGGAAAGACTTGATTAGCCATTATCGACTGCCTGTTGTAACTCTTTAATCATTGTATCTTCTTGAAGATCAAATTGAGCTACTGCCTTTTCATGATCATAGAATTGTTCTAACACCGCATTATCAATACGATCTAATTCATTCTTAGGAAGAACAGATAATAAAGTCCATCCTAAATCTAATGTTTCTTCAATAGATCTGTTTGTATTGAAACCTTGGTTAAGGAAATGCTGTTCAAATAAACGTCCAAATTCCATATATTTTCTATCA
>CALVFK010000009.1 GCA_944326805.1 uncultured Massilimicrobiota sp.
AAAGGACATTTATTATATGTTTCAATTTGACTGACAGAAAGATAGGAACTATAGAGATTTTGTGTCAAATCTATAGGAAGTTGTACAGGCTGATTTTTTGTTGCCTGATATTGAGCAATATGCTTGTTTAAGATATCTTTATCAGGACTTTGACCTCCCTGTACATAAAAGTCTTCGATAGGTAAAAACTCTAAGGCAGGAAGTTTTTGAAAAGTAAATATATTTGTTAATTGTTTATAGAGTGAAGATGGTAAAAGTGTTTCCCCGGTTAAAGATGTCATAGGGTAGGAAATGGTTAATGTATCATAAGGAGTAGAAAGAAGTTTTAAAATATGATTTTGATGAATTCCTAATAATTCACTTGTTGTGAGAGGAGAAGACATTTGATGCTTTCTTAATAATTCAATATCTTCATCTAATAATAAGGCAGTATCTTTTATACTTTGCGGAAGAATGGTTTCGTTCATTCCTAATATAAAAAGGTGGGTTTGAGGAAAATAGCTTTCTTCACCAATCATACAGACATGAACTTCATCTTGTTTTTTTTCTAAACTTTGAATGATTTGAGGGAATGTCATTTGAAAGAATTCTTTGAATTCTTCAGGTGTGATATGTCCTTCTAAATCAGAGATTTCTTTGAGATAATGGATATAATCAGTATCAAGATCTAAAGTTAATAGTTCCATGGCGATATCATGAAAGCAGGAACTTGAAGATTGTTGGAGTTGTTGTAAAATACGTTGATAACTCTGTTCATATTGACGTTGTTTTTGATATGGTAATGAATGAGGAATATGTAAGGAATCTAACACATAAAGTAAATCATCTCGGTAGCTTTGTTGAGGATAAATGATTGTAAAATCACGAAAGTGCATCTTTTCATCTACAACTTTTTGATAAATAGTATAAACAACACGTTGAATTTCCTGATAAGGTGTTCCTGCCACAAATGTATACATATGATGATTTTCCTGTTGAGGCACAGGTTCATAATCAAAAAGATGGTTAGTCAGGATATTGGGCTGATCAATGATATGACTGTCTTGACAGAAAGATTGATAAGGTAAATTCAATAAACGTTCATCATCCTGATAAGTATATAAACAGATGACTTCACATGTCTTAGATAGATGTTCAATCAGTTTTTGGGACTGTGTCATATAAAGGGAGTCCGCTTCAATGATTAAAGTATCATGATGTGTAAAATTCACATGATTAAAGAAACTCTCCATTGTCAGATGTGTTTCATTATCTAATGATTGTAGAAATGAATGATAGATATGCATAAAATCATCAATTTTTTCATGATTTATTGTTGGATAATTTATCTGATAACGTTCATAGTCTAGAATGAGTGGAAAGAGTTCTTTAATAAAAGGAAGGGGATAATCCATATCAAAACAATGAAAAGTTTCTTCTTTTAAGATACGTCTTAAATGGTAGATTGCTTCTATGGAAGAAACAAGATGATGTTTAGTGAGATGGTATTGCACTTGAAGTTGTTTTAAATATTGCTTCCATGTCATGATTTGAATATTCACTAAACAGTGAGTATATTGAAAAAAATATTGTTCAATGACATGGGGATTATCACATATATAAATATATTGATGGAAAGGATGCTGATTGGCTTCCTGAACATATTTTTGAATGATATGATTGCGTTTATAATGTTGATTTAAACCTGTTATGATTTGCATTGTTTTCACCTCGTTTTCTATTATACATGAAAATATAATGATTGTCTGTTGAAAGATATGAATGTTGTCATATATAATGAGATACATAGAAAGCTATGGAGGAGGATGACTATGGATATAACATATGAAGTTTTAGAGGCTATACTAGATGCCTATGCTTACGAGATTGTTTTTGTTGATCGTCATCATATTGTACGATATATGAATAAAGTGGCTAAAGAAAGGTATGCTGGACGTGTACAAGTTGGACAAAGTTTGTTTTGTTGCCATAATGAGAATTCTCGTCAAAAGATTGAAGCTTTTCTACAAAGAGCTGATCAAGGGGAAGATGAAATGTTTGAAACACTCAATCAGAAAACTGGCGAAAGAGAGTTTTTTGTGCCTGTAAGAGTCAAGGGACAAGTCGTTGGTTATTTTGAAAGACATGAAGCTTCATGGGATAAAAAAGAACCAGATGTACCTGTATTTGAATATTGGAAACATCGACAATAAAAAGGATTCACTAGGAATCCTTTTTATAACTGTTCACATTCTTTTAACCATAATTCCACATTAGCATCACTAGGCATTCGTAAATCTCCGCGAGGAGATAAAGCGACACTACCAACTTTTGGACCATCTGGAATACATGAACGTTTAAATTGTTGAGTAAAGAAACGGCGGTAGAATGTTGTCAGCCATTTTTTGATAGTTTGCTTATCATATTGTTCCTTGAAAGTATGACAGGCAATACGATAAAGTTTTCTTGGTTCATAGTGGAATCTGGCATGATGATATAAGAAGAAATCATGAAGTTCATAAGGACCAACGATATCTTCCGTTTTTTGAACAATTTCATTATCTTTAGCTGGTAAAAGTTCTGGTGAAACAGGGGTGTTTAAAATATCCTGTAATGTATCATGAAGGGGTTTTCCAACATACAAAGAAGAAACATAATCAACTAAATATCTCACAAGTGTTTTAGGAACAGAAACATTCACAGCATACATGCTCATATGGTCACCATTATATGTAGACCATCCTAAAGCGACTTCTGATAAATCTCCAGTTCCAATAACAATGCCACCTTCTTGATTGGCAATATCCATTAAAACTTGTGTACGTTCTCTTGCCTGACAGTTTTCATATGTCACATCATGAACATTTTCGTCATGATGGATATCTTTGAAATGCTGTTTAACAGCATCACTAATATCTACTGTTAAAGATGTGACATTGAGTTCTTCCATCATCTTTAAGGCATTGTTTTTGGTACGAGATGTTGTTCCAAAACAAGGCATGGTTACCGCAATAATATCTTTTGATGGATAACCTAATTTTTGATAAGCCATACTTGCGACAAGTAAAGCTAATGTTGAATCTAAACCTCCTGAAATACCAATAACAACTTTTTTGATATGAGCGGCTTTTAATCTTTGAATCAATCCGTGAATTTGAATATCAAAAACTTCCTGACAACGCATAGCACGTTGATGATGATCACTAGGAACAAAAGGATGAGGATCATATATACGTGTCAAATGAATATCTTCATCCTGTAATGTAAATGGAATGATCTGATAATCATCTTGACGATTGTCATATGTTGTCATTTCAACACGTTCACTCACTAATTTTTCCATATCTATATCAGCAAAAATAATATTTTCACTATATTGTGTTGATTCATTAAGAAGTGTTCCATTTTCTGCAATCAAATGGTGATTACTGAAAACAACATCTGTAGAAGATTCACCTAATCCTGCATTACAATAAGCATAACCACAAATTAATCTTGCACTATGTGATGAAACAAGTAAGCGGCGATAATCAGATTTTGTGGTTAAATTATTACTGGCTGAAGGATTGAGAATTAATGTTG
The DNA here is from genome assembly GCA_944326805.1 of uncultured Massilimicrobiota sp. Classification (GTDB taxonomy): domain Bacteria; phylum Bacillota_I; class Bacilli_A; order Erysipelotrichales; family Coprobacillaceae; genus Allocoprobacillus. Next base: position 3,562 of record CALVFK010000009.1, read on the forward strand.
CTCCATTTAAACAGTGAAGTGTACTTGGGGGTAAAGGAGCCCATAAATCTTCACAAATTTCAATTCCAATTTTTAATGCTGGATGATTTTGACATTCAAATAAAAGTTGTGATGCAAAGGGATATTCTTGACCATTAATTGAAATTCTTTGTGGTTGTTCTAATGCTTTAGAAAAGTGTCTACCTTCATAAAATTCATGATAAGTAGGAATATATGTTTTAGGAACAATACCTAATATATGACCTTGTTTGATAGCGATGGCACAATTATAAAGCTGATTTTTATAAACCAGAGGACAACCAATGACAAAGAAAAGATCAATGTCTTTAGTCTGTTCCAAAATATTTTGTAGTTGTTGATTCACTTCATTTAAAATACGTTTTTGATAAAATAAGTCTTCAATTGTATATCCTGTTAAACAAAGTTCTGGAAACACAAGAACTTTTATTTTTTGTTGATCTGCTTTTTTGACATCATTGATAATGTTTTCGGCGTTTTTTTGGACTTGTCCTAGCTGAACTTCAAAGTTTGCACAACCGACTCTTATAAATCCATCTTTCATTTTCATACCTCCAATTTGGTTTTATTATAACATAGAAAAAATAGGAATGTGGATATTTTTAAAAAAATACGTTTTAAGGTTTGACAAAATAAATATACTGTGTTACTGTATTAGTGTATTAATACAGTAAGGTGTGATAAAAATGAATCAGTTTCAAACAGATACGCCCATTTATTTACAAGTTGTTGAAGAAGTCAAGAGCCAAATACTCAGTGGACAATTACATCCAGGGGATAAATTAGAATCGGTTAGAGAGATGGCATCAAGACTTCAAGTGAATCCCAATACAATTCAAAGAGCTTTTTTAGAGTTAGAACATCAAGGATTTATTGTGACACAAAGAGCTGTTGGAAGATTTGTCAGTGAAGATACTGATTTTATTAAACGATGTCGTCAAGAAAAGATTCATAAAACAATTGAACAATTTGTAAGAGAAATGGAAAATTATGGTCTTACTAAAGAGGATATTATGAAATATTTAGTAGAGGAGGAAGGAAAATGAGTGGATTAATAGAAATACATGATTTAAATAAAAGTTATGGTAAAAAATTAGTTTTAAAAAATATTCACTTAACTTTAAATGGTGGTCAAATTGTTGGCTTATTAGGGCCAAATGGAAGTGGGAAGACAACCCTTATTAAAATATTAAATGGTCTATTAAAGGATTATCAAGGAGAAGTGAGTATTGATCAACAACCGGTAGGTGTTCATTCTAAGAAAATGATTTCTTATTTACCAGATGAACCTTATTTTGAAAATTGGATGACAACAAGTGATGCATTAAATTTATTTGTAGATATGTATGAAGATTTTGATTTAAACAAAGCTTTATCCTTAATGGAAAGAATGGAGATTGATAAAAAAATAAAGATTAAAGAACTCTCTAAAGGAATGAAAGAAAAATTTCAATTAATATTAGTCATGTCAAGACGTGCTAAAATTTATATCTTAGATGAACCATTGGGTGGTATTGATCCGGCCGCAAGAGAATTGATATTAGATACAATCTTAAATAATTACGCACAAGATGCTTTGGTATTGTTGTCAACACATTTGATTGCGGATATTGAAAAGATTTTTGATGAAGTCATTTTTATTAAAAATGGTGAAATTGTTTTACATGAAAACAGTGAAGAATTAAGAAGTCAAAGACATGCTTCAATCAATGACATTTTTAAGGAGGAATTCAAATGTTAAAACTCATGAAATATGAATTTATTCATTCCATGCGTTCTTTCCTCATTTCATTTTGTGTGTTTTGGGGTGCATGTTTATTATTACCGCTTTTTAGTGAAGGTATTATTCCTGATATTCCATTGTTAACTTTTATGGTTGCTTTTGGTTTTACAGTTTTAATTATGGGAATATCTTTAGCGTTAGTTATTAGTATTTTTACTCATTATTATCATTCTATGTTTAAAAGACCTGCATATTTAACATTAACATTGCCTGTATCATCATTACAGCTTATAACTTCTAAGCTTATTGTTTCATTTGTATGGTTAATTCTTGGTGGAATGGCATTGCTTTTTGGAATTTTATTGATGGGAATTGAAGTGAGTTTATTAAGTCCTCAATTATCTTTGATGGAAATTATCAAACAGATGCCAGACTTTTTTAATGAATTGTGGGCACTGATCAGTTATGATGTTTCCTGGGTGATGGGACAACTTCTTTATATGGGATTAGGTGTTTATTTTCTGATTATTTCAATCTATTTTTCATTAACAGCTGCACATACAGGGGTGGTTCGACATCATCGCGTTGCTTTAAGTGTTTGTATATGGATTGTTTTAGAAATTGCTTTATCTTATATGAAGTTGTTAATATTAGAATTTCCTGTTGTTTCGTTATACATTGCGCAGATACCTTTGAGTCATTATTTATTAGTTCTTATTTGTGATATTGCTCTCACTTTTGGTACAGTATTTATCTTAGATCATTGCATTGAAATTGAGTAAAGGATTCTTTTAAGAATTCTTTTCTTTTTTTAAGAAAAGTATTAAGATAGATTGAGGAGGGGTCATAATGATAAAAGCAGTGATATTTGATATGGATGGGTTACTCATTGATAGTGAAATGATTTCATATCAATGTTATAAAAAGTTAATTGAAAGTTATGGGTATTCATTTTCTATGGATGATTATGTAAAAGATTATCCGGGTAGACAACTTAAAGTTTCTTTACAATTTATTAAGGAACACTATCATTTAGATTATGATGTTGAAGAAAAGTTTCAATATTTTCATCAGTTAGAACTTCAGTTATTACAAAAAGAAGGTGTTCAATTAAAAAAAGGAGCTAGAGAGTTATTGGATTATTTACATAAACATCATTATAAAATCGCTCTTGCTACATCTAGTCTGGCTTCAAGAGCAAATCAAATGCTTGAAATACATCATATTGTTGATGATTTTGATATCATGGTTTATGGTCCGGATGTCAAAAGAGGGAAACCATTTCCGGATATTTTCTTGAAGGCTTGTGAAAAACTTGATGTATTACCACAAGAGGCTATTGTTTTAGAAGATAGTGAAGCAGGGATTCAGGCAGCCTATGATGCACATATTCCTGTCTATTGTATCCCTGATTTAAAATATCCTCATGAAGAATATGTTCAAAAGGCAAGTGGTGTTTTTTCTTCGTTATTAGATATTATTGATTTATTAGAAAAAAGTAAAATCTAGATACGTTGAAGGCAAAGAAACTATCAATAAGAAGTCATTTTACTATATGATTATAAAAAGCATTCCCAATGAAAGGAATGCTTTTTATAATAAATGAATTTGATTCTCTTGACATAATTTCATAGTTTCTTCGTCCCATAAAGAAGCTTGAACTTCTCCAATATGGGCTTTTCTTAAAAAGAACATACATAAACGACTTTGACCAATTCCACCACCAATACTTAATGGTAATACATGTTGAATAATGTTTTGATGATAGGGCAAAGATAAACGATCATTTGCATTGGCTTTTTCTAATTGTTCTTTGAGTGCTTTTTCATCCACACGAATACCCATACTTGAGATTTCTAATGCATCATCAAGTTGAGTATTATAAACAAGAATATCACCATTTAATTTCCAGTCATCATAATCTGGAGCACGTCCATCATGTTTTTGACCAGAGTTCAGTACATCACCAATTTGCATAATACAAACAGCCTTTTTAGCACGAACAATTTCTTTTTCTCTTTCTTTAGGTGTGAGCTGAGGATAGAGGTCTTCTAATTCTTGAGATGTGATAAAATAGATTTCATCTGGCAAAATAGATTCTCCAAGTTGAGGATAGTGTCTAATCATTAAAAATTCAACATCTAATAAAGCATTGTAAATTTTTGAAACGATTGCTTTAAAATAGTCTAAAGTACGATCGTCATTAGAGATGACCATTTCCCAATCCCACTGATCTACATACATGGAATGAATATTATCTAATTCTTCATCTTTTCTAATGGCATTCATATCTGTATATAGACCTGTATGTTGTTCAAAACCATAACGATATAAAGCATCTCTTTTCCATTTGGCTAAAGAATGAATGATTTCTATTTCATCATCGTGGTTAAGTTCAAAAGATGTAAATGATACAGGTTTTTCTATACCATTTAAATTATCATTTAAACCTGTGTTTTTTAATAAAAATAATGGTGCAGAAACACGTGTTAAACGTAGTTGTTCAGCAAGTCTTCTTTCGAATGTATCTTTAATCATTTTAATTGCCACTTCAGTTTCAATTAAACTTAAATGTGGTGTATAGTCCTTAGGTATGATTATTTGACTCATTTTGATATCCCCCTTTATAATATGGCTTATTATATTATATTAGGGGACATTAGTCAAAATGATATTTCTAAAAACAATATAATTTATATTAAAATTTAGGTATTTTATAAAAATGGGTATAAATATATTTTAATAACCTTATAATATTGACTTGTATTTTAAAATTGTATACAATGAAAAAAATATGAAAGCGGGTGTAAATCATGGGTGAAAAAAGATATGTGAGTACAAGAGGAAAACAGCGACCAATAGATTTTTATGATGCAATTTTACAAGGAATAGGGACTGACGGAGGGTTACTTGTTCCTGATTTTACATTAGAACAAAAGGATTTAAAAGCTTTACAACATTTATCTTATGTGGATATGGCGACTGAAATTATAACATCTTTTGTGGGAGATGATGCAAAAGAAGAATTAAGAGAATTGTGTCAGAAAGCTTATGGAAATGGCTTGTTTCCAGAAGAAGTTGTTCCTGTTAAACAGGCTGGAGATGTCTATATTGCTGAATTATTTCAAGGGCCAACTGCAGCTTTTAAGGATATGGCATTATCGTTATTGCCTTATTTCATGACTTATTCACTCAAGAAAAAAGGTGAAGAAAGAAAAGTGATGATTTTAGCAGCAACTTCTGGTGATACGGGGAAGGCGGCTTTAGAAGGATTCAAAGATGTAGAAGGAACATATATTCAGGTTTTTTATCCTGAAGATGGGGTTTCGCCTATTCAAAAACAACAAATGGTTACACAGACTGGTCAAAATGTGGATGTTGTAGGAATAGATGGGAATTTTGATGATGCCCAAAAGGCAGTGAAACAGGCATTTCAATCTTTGGAATTAAAGGAGTTATGTGATCAGCATCATGTTTTCTTATCTTCTGCAAATTCTATTAATATTGGAAGATTGATTCCTCAAGTTGTTTATTATTTTTATGCTTACATGACACTTGTCAATGAAAAGAAAATTCGATTATATGATGCTGTAAACTTTACAATTCCTAGTGGAAATTTTGGAAACTGTCTGGCAGGAGTGATTGCGAAAAAGATGGGATTACCTATTCAGAAGTTTATTGTTGCATCTAATAAAAATAATATTTTAACTGATTTCTTCCGTACTGGAAAATATGATGCACGTCGTGAGTTTTATAAAACAAATGCTCCAGCAATGGATATTCTGGTATCTAGTAATTTAGAAAGACTTGTGTATATGGTATGTGAAGATAGTCAAAAAGTGAATAGTTATATGGAACAGTTGAATCAAAATGGTATTTATGAAATTTCTTTAGATTTATTAGAAAAAATGCAAAGTCTTTTTAAAGCAGGATGGTTAGATGAACAGGAAGTTCTTAATACAATTCAAACATGTTTTGAAGAAACAGGCTATTTATTAGATACACATACAGCTATTGGTTATGGAGTTTATAAAGAATATCAAAAAGCATTTAGAGATCAGACAAAAACGATTATTTTGGCTACAGCTTCACCATATAAATTTGCTGATTCTGTTTATCATGCTTTAACAAATCAAGACTTATCAGAATATGAAGCTATTGAAGCAGTTCATCAAAAAACAGGTGTTGAAATTCCTAAACCATTAGTCGCTTTAGACCAAAGAGAAGTTCTTCATCAAAAAGTGATAGATAAATCACAAATTATTCATGAGATTTCTCAAAAGATTAAGGAGATGACTTTATGAAAGTCAAAGTGAAAGTTCCAGCGACGAGTGCCAACTTAGGGCCGGGCTTTGATGTTGCCGGATTAGCAGTCACATTATATAACACATTTGTTTTTGAATTGTTAGAAGATGGTTTAGAAATTAGTGGTTGCCCCCAACAGTTTTGTAATCAAGACAATTTGACATATCGTGCCTTTGTAGAAGGGGCAAAAGCCTGTGGTTTACAGTTTCAAGGATTACGTATTGAATGTAGTGGAGATGTGCCTTATACAAGAGGACTAGGAAGTTCTTCAACATGTATTGTTGCAGGGATTGTAGGAGCATATGCTTTTATGGATCGTAGTGAAGAACGACAGGAAATATTGGAGTTGGCAACACAGATTGAAGGACATCCAGATAACGTTGCTCCAGCTATTTTTGGGGGATTGACAGTATCGGTTATGAATGATAACCATGTGACAACTTTAAATATTCCTGTTAAACATGATTATCGCTTTGTTGCTTTTATCCCTCCTTTTACTTTATCGACAGAAAAATCTCGTGCTGTTTTACCTTTGCAGTTACCAAGACAAGACGCTATTGCCAATGTATCCCACCTGGCATTAATGGTCGCATCATTGATTAATGGTTATGATGATGGTTTGAAGTTAGGATTTAAGGATCGTTTACATCAGCCTTATCGTGGAACTTTGATTAAAGGATATGATGAGATTATGGCAGCTTTAGAAAAAGATGAGCATGTACTTGGATGTTATTTATCAGGAGCAGGACCAACAATCATGGCTGTGATTCGAGAAAGTGATAAAAAAGGTGTTGTTAGAATGAAAGAAGAGTTAGGTTCATTGTTAAATGACTGGCAAGTTGAAAAATTAGAATTAGATATGCGTGGCTATACATGCGATTATGAGTAGGTATCGATGAAAGATACCTCTTTTTATTGCGATAAGCGAAGTCAATGCGTTATAATAGAGGGCAAGGAGATGAATTATAATGAAAAATTATCATACTCACACGAAACGTTGCCATCACGCTATTGATAATGAAGAAGATTATATTCAGGCAGCCATTGCCTCAGGATATACAGAATTAGGGTTTAGTGATCACAGCCCATGGATTTATCAATCTGCATTTCACCCAACAATGCGTATGGAAGCTCATGAAATAGGTGATTATGTCTCAACTTTATTAAAATTAAAGGAGAAATATAAAAATCAGATTTCTATTAAAATCGGTTTAGAATGTGAATATTTTGAAAAATATATGGATGGTTTAAAAGATATGTTAAATACATATCCTATTGATTATATTATTTTAGGCAATCATTATGATGGTAGTGATGAAGATGGTATTTATTTTGGTTTTCCTTTGAAATCCTGGCAACTTACACAATATGTCAATAGCTGTATTCAAGCAATCGAAACAGGTTTATACAGTTATGTCGCTCATCCGGATTTAGCCAATTATCCAACTGATGATCCTTTTTATACACAGGAAATGCAAAGATTATGCTTAAAGGCTAAACAATATGATATACCATTAGAATTTAATTTATTGGGATATCGTACACATCGTCATTATCCTTGTGATGCTTTTTTCAAGATTGCAAGAGATGTAGGAAATCGTGTCATTATTGGTACGGATGCCCATGAAGCGAGTGCTTTATTGGATATGCAAACATATCAGCAAGCCAAAAATCATTTAAAAGATTTAGGATTTGATATTACGGAAGATATTCGTTTTTTAAGATAATATGAAGCAGGATGACCTGCTTTTTCTATGAAAATCAAATGATAAAAAAGAAAGAAATGTTTATAGAAAAGACATATAATCATGGTATAATGCTAGTAAGGAGATTAAAAATATGGAACATGTAACAGATATTGATAAAAAAGATTATATAGATGAGTGTAAGGAAATTGTGAGAACGACAATTGCTTTAGAGAAAATAGAGTTGAGTGATCATGAATTAACTTTATTAACTGAAGAAATTATGGATACTTCATTATCTATAGGTGGAGATTATTCGAGAGAAAATATACGTTATATTGCAGTACAGTATGTACGTCGTCAATTTTTACCACGTTTTCAAAAAGCTCATAAAGGAGGATAAAATATGGCTTTTGATCAGGCAGTTATGGAAAAGTTCATGGCTGATCATCAATCACAATATGTGGGAAAGTATCGATATCATAGTGGATATCGTACTGAGGAAAATACGTTTAAAGTTCATTATTATATGTTAGATCAGAATTTTCGCCAAATTGATATTTTTGTGGAAATTCATTGCCTGGATGAAATTACGTATACTTTTTCAGAAGATTTACATGAACAGGAAAAGATTTATATTGTGAAAGATGCTTTAACACGTGTTTTAGCAAGATTAGGGTATAAAAGAGTTTTGCATTATTCATTGTATGAAAATTTTATAAAAACAGTTTCTGATGAATTGAATGTTTTGGCACCGATTGATTTTTGTGATATTTTGAGTTATATGAAATATCATCATGGTATAAATCAGCAGACAATGGATGATTTTTATAAGATTTTTTTACCAGGGTTAAAAAAGCAGTTAAAACGTAAAAATTATAAAGGCTTTATGGATTCTGTGAATCTTTTATTTGATAGTGTTTTATATTTATATGAATGGGATGGAACCAATTCAAAATATTTAGATACAGAATATCAATTTCATCTTTATTATATTCGTAAGATTATTCGTATTGTCTGGCGTCATTTGGATAAGTTTTATAAAAATGTACCTGATGAATTATTCAAGGCGATTCGTACTTTATGTTTAAATTCACGATTTACCTTTGCGATTATGACTGATTTTGGTTCACTTGTTTTGTCGCATTATCATATTACGAAGGCAATCATCGATCAGTTTAAAGATGAGTTTGTATTGCTTGGTAATGATTTTATGTTAGAAAATAGTAAACATTCTCAAAGTCAGGGAAATCTTATTTTTTCATATATTTACTATATTTTTTATAGTGACTATGAACATTATTATGAAGTCTTGATTAATGTCTTAAGAAATATTATTCATTATATGTTAACTTTTGCGAATCATGATTTGGATCTGGCTCTAGGAAATTCTATTATACAGACAGAAGGTTATCAAATATTATTGGATTTATTCCATCAGGATTACAATACTTTTGTGTTTACATGTTTTCCTATTGAATCATTTCCAGATGATATGAAACCAAAAGTGAGGGATGAACTGGTGACAGCTATTCAATATTTTGCTGCAAGAATGGAAAATGAGAACTATCGTTTAAGTTCTTTTGAACAGGTGACAAACATTAATAGATTATTAATGGATAATTTTAAGGAGTGGTATAAATGAAAAAGAAAGTCGCAGTGACAACGGCATTGGCTTCAACTTTAACAGCATCAACTTTAACAGCCAGTTTAGCCTTAGCAAACCAGTTTGCTAAAAAAGTTTTGTATCGTGAACATTTGAATAAAGAAGATCAAGGCAACTGGTATGAACAGCTTCATGCTCAAAAGATTAAGATTCAAAATCATAAAGGTTTATATTTACAGGCTTACTTAATAGAAAAGCCTGAAGCGAAAAGAACGATTGTTTGTTTGCATGAATTGATGGCTTCTGCCAAGTCTCTGGAAAAAACAGTAGAGTATCTGGGAAATATTTTTAAAGATGCTCATATTTTGATGATTGATGCTCATGCTCATGGATTGAGTGATGGTTATATTCGAGGTTTTGGTTATCGTGATGTTTTTGATTTGATGTATTTTAATACGTATTTATTACAAAAATATGGTGAAAATCATCATCTGATCATGTATGGTAAAGGAATGGGAGCCAATACGATTTTAAATGCTTCTGGATTAGGTAAACTTAAGAATGTCGATTTCATTATAAGTGAAGGTGCCTATGATCATGTTTACCACTATCTTACAAAGAAATGTCAAAGAGAGATGAAAGTACCACAATATTTGGCAGGTAGAGTGATTAGAAAGGTCATTAAAAATGAATTAAAAATAGATATTAAAAAAATGGATACAGTGGAATTAGTGAAGAAAAATCAGATTCCAACAGTTTATGTTCATTCTAAAAATGATGAGGATGTTCCATTTCAAATGGTTTTTCCATTGTATAACCATGATGCTTCCAATAAATTGTTATTTCCAATTAAAGAAGAACATCTCTATGATTTAAAAGATAAACAGGATTCCTATTCATTATCTCTAATTGAGTTTATGAATGAGAATATATAAAAAGAGGAGGGCTTATATGTATTTTGAAAAATCAAAAGGTTTCCCTAAAGATTTCTTATGGGGAAGTGCATCTGCTGCTTATCAGGTAGAAGGTGGATGGGACGCTGATGGTAAGGGTGTTTCTAACTGGGATAAGTTTGTAAGAATTCCTGGTAAAACCTTTAAAGCGACAACAGGGGATAAAGCTGTTGATCACTATCATCGTTACAAGGAAGATGTCAAATTAATGGCAGAAATGGGATTAAAAACTTATCGTTTCTCTATTGCCTGGACAAGAATCTATCCTAATGGAAATGGTGAAGTTAATGAAGCTGGACTTCAATTCTATGATGATTTAATTAATGAATTATTAAAATATGGTATTGAACCAATGGTAACAGTTTATCACTGGGATATGCCTCAAGCTTTAGAAGATCAATATCATGGCTGGGAAAGTCGTCAGATTGTTGATGATTATGTGAACTATGCAACAACACTTTTCAAAAGATATGGTGATCGTGTCAAATATTGGATTACAATGAACGAACAAAATATCTTTACATCATTTGGGTGGCTAAAAGGTATGCACCCACCAGGAAAAGAAAATGATATGAAAACATTCTATCAGGTGAATCATCATGCCAATATGGCACATGCTAAAACAGTTATTGCTTTAAAAGAAATGTATCCTGATGCAAAAGTTGGTGCTTCATTTGCCTACAGTCCATGTTATGCATATGATAGAAAACCTGAAAATGCAATGGCTAAAGCTGATTATGATGACTTACAAAATTATTGGTGGATGGATGTTTATGCTTATGGTCGTTATCCAAGAAGTGCATGGGCATATTTGGAAACTCAAGGAGTGACTCCACAAATGGAAGATGGCGATGAAGACATCTTGAAAAAAGCTGCTGCATTAGTTGATTTCATGGGTGTAAATTATTATCAGACATGTGTGGCTGAATATAATGATATCAATGGTGTAGGTATGACAAACACAATGAATAATACAGGACAAAAAGGAACTGCTCAAATTCAGGGTGTACCAGGATTATATAAAAATCCAGCAAATGATTTCTTGCCAACAACAGATTGGGATTGGACAATTGATCCAATGGGAATTAGAATGTGCTGCCGTGATATTACTTCACGTTATGATTTACCTGTTGTGATTTCAGAAAATGGTTTAGGAGCATTTGATAAAGTAGAAGATGGAAAGATCCATGATCCATATCGTATTGCTTATTTAAAAGCTCATATTGAAGAATTGAAGAAAGCTGTTGATGATGGATGTCGTGTATTGGCTTATTGTACATGGTCATATACTGATTTATTAAGTTGGTTAAATGGATACCAAAAACGTTATGGATTTGTGTATGTTGATAGAGAAGAAGATGAAAATTCTGGAACATTAAACAGAATTCCAAAAGATTCTTATTACTGGTATAAAAAAGTTATTGAAACAAATGGTGAAGAATTATAGGATGAAGAAGGTATATATCATTTCATGATACATACCTTTTTTTAACCACTTACTTCATCATATAGACCACTTAGGTGATAGCTATTTACTTTTCCTTTCATGACGTATATATTAAAGATGTCGAAGGAGATTAATTATGAAAGTCAAAATAGAAATGGATGAAAGTTTAGAAGATATTGAAGTGGTTATCAAGACACCAGTTATGAATGAAAGAGTTCAACAAATCCAAGAAACATTATTTGATTTTTCTAAAAAACAGGCAGTTATTGTTTTTTATAAGGATTCTGTCGAATACTATTTATCGTTACATGATATATTGTTTTTTGAAACAGATGAGAAGAATGTTCGTGCGCATACCTGTGATGATATGTATCAAGTCAAATATAAATTATATGAACTTGAAGAAATATTACCAGGACATTTTATGAGAGTTTCTAAATCTACGATTTTAAATCTTCAAAAGATTTATGCACTTCATAAAACAATATCGAGTCCATGTCTGGTAGAATTTATGAATACTTCTAAACAAGTCTATGTATCAAGACATTATTACAAACCACTTCGATCAAGATTAGAGGAAAAGAGGTTATAAAATGAAAAAGAATAGAATATTTTGGGGTGTATTATTCATCGCTTTAGCAGTTTTTTTGATTGTTTCACAATTAGGTATTTTAGATATTCATATGAGTATTTGGACATTGATATTGACAATCTTCTTTGGTGTATCTGCTTTTTGGAGTTTATTTCATAAAGAAGTGACTGGTTTTCTATTTTCCATTGCTTTTCTTATCATTATTTATGATAAGCCTTTAGGATTAGAAGCCATTACACCATGGACAGTTCTTTTAGCAGCTTTATTCATGAGTATAGGATGGCATTTCTTATTTCCCTCATCAAAGAAATATTCACATCATAGACAAAATATAAACCAAAAGACAATGCAGGAAACAAATATATCTATTGAAGAAAATATGAGTAGCTGTATTCGTTATATTGATTCTCAAGAGATTGAAAATGTAACTATAACAAATCGTGCTGGTATGATTAAAGTTTATTTTCATCAAGCTGATATGAAGTATCAAAACATTGATTTTCATTTGTATGTCACTTGTGGTATGTTGGAATTGAATATTCCCCGTACATGGAAAGTGATAGATGACACTGATAATTTATTTTCTCATGTTTCAATGGAAGAAATGAATAGTGATTTGATTGAACATTGTATTACATTAAAAGGGAAAGTTCATTTTTCAGAAATTAAGATTTCTTATTTATAGCTATAACATGGTTTATAGCTTTTTCCATGTCTGTTTTAAAAATTGAGCGACCCCATCTTGGTTATTGGAAGGAATGATGTCTGTAGCGTATGCTTTTAATCTTTCATGAGCATTTTCCACAGCATAGGCTTCATCAGCTAACTGAAACATTTCTATATCATTTTCCCCATCACCAAATACAACCAGATGATCATAATGATAGATATGTTTTAACTGTTGGATAGCGTGAGCTTTTGATGTTCCTTGTGGCATTATTTCCAGCCACTGTTGTTGTGTATAAATATCTTTTTGAAATAAACACTGGTATTGATGACAATACCTATGATAAAAAGGGAGGATTTTTTGTGTGTCATTAATGAAAGTGATATAAAAAATCTGTCCATCATAAAAATGTGAAGTATCATGAATGATTCTCATGCGTGGATCTCCTTGACGTGTTTTGATAAATTCAAGCATGGCAGGCGTACATTTTTCAGGTATAAAGGAGAATTTTTCTTCACCATCAATAAAGGCATAAACAATGGGATAAATATGATGACTTAAAAAATGATCTAATACTGCGTGAATATCTTTTTGAAAGTAATGCGATGATATGATGTCTCCTGTTTGATTATCTTTGATAATAGCTCCATTATAAACAATTAATGGAAATTGAGCTTTCAATCCTTGTGTCACTTTTTTTGCTGTCTGATAAGAACGTGCAGTAGCATAGGAAAATAACATACCCTCATCAACAAGTTGATTAATCGTTTCAATTGTATAAGTGGATAGTGTTTGATTTGAATTTAATAATGTTCCATCTAAATCTGATACATAAAGTGTTGTCATGAAAAATCACCTCTTGTCTATAGTTTAATAAATATAATCATAATGAACAAGTTCTTTTATCAAATATGATATAATATAAACAAATTGAATTTTTTGATATTTTATAATCTTTCAAAGCAAAATGAGCGATTCCTGTTTGTCCTTGATGAGTGTTTGTTTAATGTTTTAGTGAAAAATCAAATGATATATTACATAGAGCCATAAAAAGTTCATAATCATAAGGTAAACTAGTCTAGAGGTGGTTATTTTGAAAACATCAATAAAAATGCGTGATTTAACGCTCAAGAATATATTGATTATTTTAACGTATGGAGCGGGGCTTGTTTTAGGTGTTATTTATTTTGAAAATATTTTTTCTTATTTAGGAAATTTGATTGGTATTATTCAGCCATTTATTATAGGTTTTGTTTTAGCTTTTATCTTTAATATTCCTATGAAATTATTAGAAAAGAGATTGCCTATATCAAATGAAAAAAGAAAGAAAACTATTTCTGCTATATTATCTATATTATTGGTTATGCTTGTTTTGGTTATTGTCATGATTGTTGTTGTTCCACAAGTGATTGAAAATATCAGAACACTTATAGATAATTTACCAGATATTTTTGCTCAAGCGGAAGAATGGTTGAATTATCTATTTGAAGAAATTCGTTTATCGCCAGAACTTCTTGACAAAATCAATGATTTTCAAAATCATTTCACTCAGACATTTCTTTCTACTTTAACGACATGGGTTCCTAATATTGCTTTAGGTGTTTCGCATATGACAACAAGTTTAATCAATGTATTTATGGGATTTGTAATGGCAATCTATATGTTGTTTTCTAAAGATAAATTGATTCGACAAGTCAAAAAGTTTGCCAGAGCGATTTTTAATGAAAAACATTATGAATATATTAAAGAAGTTGTTTCTTTGACAGGGACAACATTTGAAAACTTTTTAGCAGGACAATTAACAGAGTCTGTTATTATCGGAGTTCTTTGTTATATTGGATGTGTGATTTTAGGTATACCTTATGCTTCTATTGCAGCCATTGTGATTGGTTTTACCAATATTATTCCTTATTTTGGACCAATTATTGGAGCTGCTATTTCTTCAATATTAATTGTTTTTGTATCACCAATCAAAGCCTTAATATTCCTTGTCTTTAGTACTCTCTTACAACAGTTTGAGTCGAACTTAATTTATCCTCATGTTGTAGGAAGTTCCGTAGGACTGTCAGCTTTATGGGTATTATTTGCTGTGAGTGTTGGTGGAGGATTGTTTGGTATACCAGGGATGGTGTTTGGATTACCAACTTTTTCTGTGATTTATGAATTACTCAGAAGATGGACAAATGAGCGTTTAAATACAAAACAGCAGATGAAGAAAAAAGAACAGGTATAAATATTTGGAGAATAGGAATTTAATGGAGAAAACAAAATATTCTGTTTTCTTTTTTTTATTTATAGTATACTAAAAATAGTAGAAATGGAGGTATAACAAATGGGATTTAGAAAAGACTTTTTATGGGGTGGTGCTATTGCTGCCCATCAAGCTGAAGGAGCATGGAATGAAGGTGGAAAAGGTGTCAGTGTAGCTGATGTTATGACAGCTGGTTCTAATGGAGTTGCTCGTCGTATTACAAATGGTGTCATTGAAGGAGAAGATTATCCAAACCATGTAGGTATTGATTTTTATCATCATTATAAAGAAGATTTGGCTTTAATGGCTGAAATGGGATTTAAAGCGTTTAGAACTTCTATTGCATGGACAAGAATTTTTCCAAATGGGGATGATGAACAACCAAATGAAGAAGGATTAAAATTCTATGATGACTTATTTGATGAAATGCATCGTTTAGGTATTGAACCAATTGTCACTTTATCACATTTTGAAATGCCATATCATTTGGCTGAAAAATATAATGGATTTATGGATCGTAGATGTATTGACTTCTTTGTGAAATATGCCAAAGTATGTTTTGAAAGATATAAAGGAAAAGTTAAATATTGGATGACTTTTAATGAAATCAATAATCAGGCTGAATGGCACGCTATGGGGGCACATCATCTTGTACAGGAAGGAGCTGTCTTAGTCAAAGAGGGTGACGATATTGAATATATGATGTATAAATCTGCTCATCATGAATTGGTTGCTAGTGCCTTAGCTGTAAAAGCAGCTCATGAAATTGATCCAGATGCAAAAGTTGGTTGTATGATTGGTATGAATGGTGTTTATCCAGCAACATGTAATCCTGAGGATATTTTAAATGCTCAACAGGCAATGCATCAAAAATATTGGTATGTAGAAGTTCATGCCAGAGGACATTATCCTAAACATATCTTAAAGAAATTTGAAAGAAAAGGATATGAAAACTTTATTTTACCAGAAGATGAAGAAGCATTGGCTCAAGGAAAAGTAGATTATATTGGATTCTCTTATTACATGAGCTATGCGACAAAATATACTGGAAGATTTGGTCGTTCATTTGATTTCTCTGAAGAAGACTATGTCAGAAATACATACTTAAAAGCTAGTGATTGGGGATGGCAAATTGATCCCGTTGGTTTAAGATGGTGTCTCAACTGGTTTAATGATCGTTTTGAATTACCAATGATGATTGTTGAAAATGGTTTTGGTGCTTATGATAAATATATTGATGATAATGATGAATATGTTGTCGATGATCAATATCGTATTGATTATTTAGCAGCACATATTGAAGCTATGAAAGAAGCCGTTGATTATGATGGTGTCGATTTATTAGGATATACAATGTGGGCACCTATTGATATCGTTTCTGCTTCTACAGGTGAATATGATAAACGTTATGGATTTATCTATGTCAACTACAATAATGCCCATGAAGGAGATTTCTCAAGAGCGAAAAAGAAATCATTCTATTGGTATAAACATGTGATTGAAACAAATGGAGAAGAATTATAAAAGTGTTGTTATGCAACACTTTTGTTTGTGAGGATCAAAATGGATTTTGAAATTGTACAGGCAACAAAAGAAGATGCTAAAGATATACTGGCATTAACCAAAATATGTGGAAAAGAAACGAATTATTTAAGTTATGGCAGTGAAGGCATTGGACTTTCTCTTGAACAGGAAATGGCTTTTCTTGATAATGTTGCTCATTCTTCAAAAGATATTTTCTATGTTGTTAAAATGAAAGATGAAATTGTTGGGATGGGTTCTTATACAACTTTTTTGCAGTCAAGAATGTCCCATCGTGGGGAAATAGGTCTATGTATTCGTCAATCAGCATGGCATTTAGGTATTGGACATGCTTTGATGGATCGATTGCTTGACTTTGCTAAAAATCAGGCAAAAGCCGATCTTGTTTCTTTAGAAGTATGTCATGATAATAAACGTGCTATTTCTTTATATCAGCATTATGGTTTTCAAAAGATAGGGACTTTTGAGGGATTCTTTAAAATTGATGGCAAACTGATTGATTATGATATTATGTTATTAAAATTATAAAAAAGTTCATGAAATCTCATGAACTTTTTAAATAGCTTTTGTATATTCTTTTAACCAATCTTTTTCTTCATCAGTTAAATATGGAGAAATTTTATCATAAACTTCCTGATGATATTGATTGAGCCAGTTCTTTTCTTTTTGTGATAACAGACTTTCATCTACAGCATCTAAATCAATAGGAACAAATGTTAATGGTTCAAAATGTAAGAACTGTCCATATTCATTTTCTGTTCCTTTCACACAAAGAAGTTCATTTTCAATACGGATACCATATTGTCCTTCTAAATAAATACCTGGTTCATCAGTAATATTCATACCTGGTTCTAAAGTGATATTTTCTGATAAACTACGTAATTTATAGCGGAAACCTTGAGGTCCTTCGTGAACATTTAATAAATGACCGACACCATGTCCTGTACCACATTGGTAGTCAATATCTTCACTCCACATAGGGCTTCTTGCTAAAATATCTAAACTTTGTCCTGTACATCCATATAAGAAATGGGCATTTTGTAAAGTTAACATTCCTTGTAAAACCATTGTAAAGTGTTTCTTTTGTGTGTCAGTAATATGTCCTAAAACAAATGTTCTTGTAATATCTGTTGTCCCATCCATATATTGACCACCACTATCAATCAACAACATACCATCTTGATCAATTGTCGTATATTGATTTTCTGTTGGATGATAATGCATTAAAGCGGCGTTGTCTTTCCATGCACAGATAGTTGTAAAGCTTGGTTCAATAAATAAATCTTGTTGTTGTCTAAATTGTAAAACTTGATGAGAAATACTCATTTCATCCATTGGGATCTTACCATAATTCTTTTTTAACCAATACATGAATTTTGTCATCGCAACACCATCTTTAATATGTGCATTTTTAGAGTTTTCAATTTCGACATCATTTTTAATGGCTTTCATCATTTGTGATGGATTCATCTGATTAACAATTTCACAATCAAGACATTGATATAAAGCATAATTGATATGAGCTTGACTTAATAAGACACGACCTTTTAATTGACTCGCATCTTGATAAATATCAAGATATTCTTTAATGATAACATTTTCTTTTTGGAATGCTTTAACCATTTCTAAATCATAACTTCCTTTTTGAAGATATAAATAAGATTGATCAGGAGTAATTAAAGCAAAAGCTAATACAGTTGGTGAACAAGGAATATCATTGCCACGAATATTAAATGTCCAAGCGATATCATCAAGTGTTGTCATAATATGAGCATCACAGTGATGTTCTTTCATCACATTGACAATTTTTTCTATTTTTTCATGTGTTGACAAACCATGATATTGTATATCATATAAAAATGCTTTTTCACATGATCTTTGAGGACGATTTTTCCAATAATCTTCCATTAAATCAATACATTCAATATGATAAGAAACAGGAATTTCTTTTTCCATATCCAATACAAATTGACAAGTTATTGTTTGTCCATCAAAAGCAATTGTATCTTGCTTTTGAACATGGTCTTTTAAAAACTCTAATAACGTAGGAACACCTTTTTGCCCAGACTTCATTAATGTAATACCATCATATAATTCTTTGGCAGCTTGAATAAAATAACGTCCATCCGTCCACAGATAAGCTTCATTTTGCATAACGAGTAATGTTCCAGCACTTCCAGTAAAACCACTTAAATAAGCACGAGCCTGATAATAATCTCCTACTGTTTCTGATTGATGATCATCATCAGTTGGAACAATATAAAATTGAATATTTTTATCTTTTAATAGTTGTTGAAATTCTTTTAACATAAGAGCACCCCTATAATACTTTAGCACAATCTTGATGTTTTGTAAGTACAAATGTTTAAAAAAGACAAATCTATATCATAAAATCTATTTCTTGAGATTGAGATGGTTCATAGGAATAAGAATCTTTCTTTTTGAATGATAAATCCACGCAACAACATTTTGTATAGAGCATCTTTGAAATGAGCTAAGTTCTTACTCATAAAGCTTCATTAAATTGAGATATAAGAAGTTCAATATCAGCCATATAAATTTTATATATTAAAATAAATATGTTAAAATATTGTAGCAAACATCTGTTGCAACTTCTAGTTGACAAAAAACAACTGTATGTTGGTAGTATAAAATAGTGATTAACGTTATGATAAAGATGAGGTGAATGTTATGAGTTTTGGAGAAAAATTACAACAATTAAGAAAAGTAAAAGGCTTATCACAAGAAGATTTAGCCCATCAGTTAAACGTTTCAAGACAAGCCGTTAG
>CALVFK010000010.1 GCA_944326805.1 uncultured Massilimicrobiota sp.
TCAACAGCTTTGACTAATAGACTTTCTTCTATGTCATGATCTAATTGAAGATATGCACAATGATTTTCTAAATCAACAGTTGCCTTGACACCTTCAATACTATTTAATGCCTGTGATACATGTTTTTGACAATGAGGACACATCATTCCTTCAATATTCATTTTCTTTTCCATTTGATTTACCTCCTGTTTTCTAATTTGATTTTGATATTTTGGTTTAAAAAACCTCAGTCTTAAAGCATTGCTGACGACAAAGACAGAACTTAAACTCATTGCAGCCGCTCCAAACATAGGATCCAATAACCAGCCAAAGAATGGATAAAACAATCCGGCTGCAATAGGAATGCCAATCACATTATAGAAGAAAGCCCAGAATAGATTTTCTTTAATGTTTTTTAAAACAGCATGACTCAATTCAATTGCATTGACAACATCTAATAAATCATTTTTCATTAAAACAATATCAGCAGAATCCATTGCGATATCCGTTCCTGAAGTCATCGCGATACCAACATCAGCACGCATTAATGCTGGAGCATCATTAATACCATCTCCTACCATAATCACGCGTTGATTTTGTGCCTGTAAATCACGAATATGCTTTTCTTTATCCTGTGGCAATACTTCTGCAATCACTTGAATTCCCAGTTCTTGTCCAATCGCATTGGCTGTTAAACGATTATCACCTGTCAGCATATAAACGGATAATCCCATCGCCTTAAGCTGTTCAATAGCTTTTGCACTTGTTTGTTTTAAAACATCACTGACAACAATCAAGCCAATGATTTGACCATCATATGCATAATAAAGTGGTGTCTTTCCTTGATTTGACAGTTGCAGTGCTAATTTTTCAACAGATGACAAGTCAATATCATGTTCTTTCATTAAACGCTGGTTACCAGATAAAATCATTTTTCCATGAATCCATCCTTTCAATCCTTTACCCGATAACATTTCAAACTGTTCGACTTTCTGTAAAGAAATCTTCTTTTCTTTTGCATAAGCAACAATTGCTTTTGCTAAAGGATGTTGTGATGAATTTTCAATGGAAGCAGCCAGTGTCAACAGTTCATCTTCACTCATATGCAATGCTTCAATTTGTGTAACTTGTGGTTTCCCTTGAGTGATAGTTCCCGTTTTATCTAAAACAATACTCTGTGCTTTAGATAATAATTCCAGATTTTCTGCTGATTTGATAAGAATTCCTAACTGTGCTCCTTTTCCTGTTCCTACCATGATGGCTGTCGGTGTTGCTAATCCTAAAGCACATGGACATGAAATAACCAAGACTGCAATAGCACATGTTAAAGCAAAATGGAATGTCTGTTGTCCCAGTGTCATCCATAAGATAAAAGTGATTAATGAAATCACAATGACAACAGGAACAAAAATACCACTGATACGATCTGCCAGTTTAGCAATCGGAGCTTTAGAAGAACTTGCTTCTTCAACCAGTTCAATAATCTGCGATAAAGTGGCTTCTTGACTTGTATGTGTCACTTGAACTTGAATATAACCTTCAACATTCATTGTCGCCCCAATCACTCGGTCATTGACAGTTTTATCAACAGGTAAACTTTCGCCTGTAATCATAGATTCATCAATAGAAGTCTGCCCTTCGATAATAACTCCATCCAAAGGAATGCTTTGCCCTGATTTGACAACAACAATATCTCCTACTTGAACATCTTCAATAGGAACTTCTTTTTCTTGACCATCTTTGAAGATTGTCGCTACAGATGGCATCAGATGAATCAACTTTTCAATCGCCTCAGTTGTTTTCTTTTTAGAGCGTGATTCTAAATACTTTCCTAATGAAATGAGTGTTAAAATCATTGCTGCCGATTCAAAATAAAGCTGCATCATATATTGATGGGCTTGATGAATCTGTCCATGTCCCAAATCATATCCCATCATGAATATAGCATAAATACTATAAATCGCTGCTGCCAAGGATCCCATCGCAATCAATGTATCCATATTAGGACTACGATGCCATAATGATTTGAAACCTCTTTGAAAATAACCACGATTGATATACATAACTGGTAAAGTTAAAAAGAGCTGTGTTAAAGCGAAAACCATCATATTGCTTTCACCAACAAGGAAAGATGGTAATGGTGCTCCCATCATATGCCCCATTGAAATATAAAACAAAGGAATCAAAAAGACAAAAGAAAGAATCAACGATCTTTTCTTATTATCAACTGTTTCTTCTTGTTTTTGCGCTTGAACACTTTGTGTTTCCAAAGCTGCTTTATATCCTGCATCTTCAACAGCCTTTTGAATCATCGCGTCAGTGACTTTATTTTCATCATAATCAACGACCATACAATTGCTTAAAAGATTGACATTGACATCTTGAACACCATCCAGATGTCTGACTGCTTTATCAACATGAGCACTACATGCACTGCATGTCATCCCCATCACATCATATTTCTGTTTCATAAAACACCTCCTATACCCCTGTGGGGTATACTATCATTATACTCATATTTTTATGAGATGCAAAAGAAATGATAAAAAAACTATATCAATCATGATATAGCTTATCAAAGAGTTGTATGATAACGATAACCTGTTTCAAAATCAACAAGATTTTCAAGTTCTTCATGGGCTTTTAAATGATGCAGATTTCTAATCACAAGTTCTGTATAATAATGTCTGGCACTCTCCCAGACATATCCTCCAGATACATGTGGTGTCAATAAGACACGCTCCTGTTTCCAAAGTGGATGTGCCGGTGGTAAAGGTTCTTCTTCTAAAACATCTAATCCAACACCATAAAGATGTCCTTGATTTAAGACTTCTATTAAATCAGATGTTGCTATAGCACTTCCTCTACCCACATTAATAAGAACAGCATCTTTTTTCATACGCAATAATTTTTCTTTATCAAATAAATGATATGTTTGTAAAGATTGTGGTAAAGCCAAAATCACAAAATCTGCTCGTGGTAAAACATCATCTAAAGATTCTGTTGTATAGATTTCATCCAAAGCAGCTGGGCACTTAGATTTTCTACGTTTAACACCAATGATATAACATTCAAATGCTTTTAAACGTTTGGCAATCGTATAACCTAAATCCCCTAGTCCAACAATGACAACAGTTTGACGATAAAGTTCTTTACCATATTGTAGAGATTGCCATAAGCCTTGATCCATTTGATGAATATATGTCTTAAAATTCTTATTAATCGCAAAAATCATTCCCAGAGTATGTTCAGCAATAGCACACCCATATGTACCAGAGGCATTAGCTAAAAGTGTCTGAGATGACAAAACTCCTTCCTTAACATAAGCATCACTACCAGCACTATTTAACAAGATAGCCTGCAAGTGTGGACGATGTAGATCAAGTGATAAAGGTGGATTCCCTACAATCACATCACAATCATCAATCATATCTTGTGTCACACTTTTTGGTGAGGCGTATACAAAGCTATCTTCTAAAAAGCATTGTTCTATACGTTCAAAGTTCTCTTTTTGTAATGGGGCTAACACTAAAACTTTCATAACAATCCTCTATTCATTGACAATAAATTCATGATAAATAGCTTTAATAGCTGGTTTAAAATAACAATTACGTACCCCGATTATAATATTTAACTCACTTGATCCCTGATCAATCATTTTAATATTAATATTTTCTTTAGCTAAAGCTTTAAAGACACGTGCTGCTGTTCCACGACTGGCTTTCATTCCTCTACCAACAACCGCAATCAAAGCCAAATCTGATTCCAATACAATAGAGTCTGGATGAACTTGACGATGTAATCCCGCTAAAATATCTTGTTCCTTATCAATAAATTCCTCTGTATTGACAATAACTGTCATTGTATCAATACCTGAAGGCATATGTTCAAAAGAAAGATGATGATCTTCAAAAACTTGTAAAACTTTACGACCAAAACCAATTTCTGAATTCATCATATCCTTTTCAATCATAACCGTCGCAAATCCCTGTTTACCTGCAATACCAGTGATAACATGTGCTGGTTTATGACAAGTACTTTCAACAATCAGTGTTCCTTGATCTTCAGGACGATTTGTATTTTTTATATGAATAGGAATGCCTTCTTTACGAACAGGAAAGACTGAATTTTCATGAAGGACAGAAGCTCCCATATAAGAAAGTTCTCTCAACTCTTTATATGTAATCGTTTCAATCACATCTGGATTTTTAACAATACGAGGATCAGCAATCAAAAACCCTGATACATCCGTCCAGTTTTCATATAAATCTACTTTCCCATTTTTCGCAACAATAGATCCTGTGACATCAGATCCACCTCTTGAAAAAGCTTTAATTTCACCACTTCCATCATTGAGTGAACCATAAAAACCAGGA
The DNA here is from genome assembly GCA_944326805.1 of uncultured Massilimicrobiota sp. Classification (GTDB taxonomy): domain Bacteria; phylum Bacillota_I; class Bacilli_A; order Erysipelotrichales; family Coprobacillaceae; genus Allocoprobacillus. The sequence goes on from CALVFK010000010.1 coordinate 4,356, forward strand.
ATCACAGCATAAGGTGTTTCAGCCAATTTTGGCGAAAGAATCGCATCCGTCTTCTTAACATCATAACGCCCTTCTTGATCAATAAATATTACATCTTTAGGATCAATAAATGTAAAACCAAGATAAGCAGCTAATATTTTTCCATTTAAATATTCACCACGACTTACAATATAATCTTCACTGGCACCACTTTCTAAAGCCTTTTGAATAACAATAAATTCATCATCTAAAGATAAATCCAGCTGCAGACCTTCAATAATATCTAAAAAGCGCTCTTTCATTTGATCAAAATATAAATGAAATTCATTTTTCGTTTTCGCATAAAAAATTTTGTATAATAGATCCGTTACCTTTGTATCGTCTTTAAATCTTTTTCCCGGTGCACTTGGCACAACAAAGCGTCTTTCTGGATCACTTTTAATAATATTGTAAACTTTTTGAAACTGAGTTGCATCTGCTAAAGAAGAACCCCCAAATTTTACAACTTTACTCATCAAACCCCTCCATTTCTAACAATAGGATACATGATTATGAAATTTTATTCAATATTTAAAGAAAAAATATCCCATTTCTGAGATATTTTCTATCTAAAAACAATTTCTCCCTTAACATCATCCATACGATCAATGATAGCTAAAGATTCTAAATGATAACCTAATTCTCTAATTGTCTTTCCACCACTTTGATATCCTTTTTCAATCACGATACCAATACCTTCTACTGTTGCTCCAGCTTGATGAATCAAATCAATTAATCCTAATACAGCACAACCATTCGCTAAAAAATCATCAATAATTAAAACATGATCATTTTCATTTAAATACTGTTTAGAAATCACAACATCATTTGTATTTTGATGTGTAAATGATTCTACTGTTGTATGATATAATTCATCAGAGATATTTGATGATTTTGATTTTTTTGCAAAGACAACAGGTACATTTTGAAAATGTCTTGCAGTCATAACAGCTACACCAATACCACTGGCTTCAATCGTTAAAATTTTATTAATGGGATGTTTTTGAAAAAGTGTTTGAAATTCTTTTCCCATTTCATCTAAAAATGCGACATCAATCTGATGATTTAAAAAACTATCTACTTTTAAAATATTTCCTTTTTTTACAATACCTTCTCTAATAATTTTTTCTTCTAACGCTTTCATAATTCTCCCTTTTGTTGATAAACAACTTTAAATATTTCTTTTTTTATCATTTGATATTGTTGATCATCCATGACTTTTGGATATGTCATGAATGTCAATTGAACTGAATGATCATTTTCTCTAAATGTAGGCTGTATATACTGATAAGGATTTAAAACAAATCCCATTCTTTCATAAAACTGGATACGTTTTCGAGATATTTCATCATGAGGAACTTCCACTTCTAAAAATAAGAATTTATCTTTATACAAATGACAAAATTGTTGTAGAAAGTATGTTCCTAATCCTTGACCACGCATCTTTGTTTCAATTGCAAAATTTTCTAAATAAACACAATTTTCCAATTCCCATACAATCATTGCCCCTTGTAACTCATTTTGATCATATTTTGCATAAATACTAAATAGATTTTGTTGAAATAACTTTTTCATCTGTTCATAGGGTCTTAACTCTTCCAATACAAAAGATTGCTGAAATAAATGATAAACATCATCAAACTGTGATATAGATATTTTCTCCATTGTTTCACCACCTTATATCCATTCTAGCATAATCCATTCAGGATACCAAGTCTGCTTGTTCAAGTTGTAATAAAAATATCTTGACATCAATGTCTTTTCCATAGCCACCTAATTTCTGTGATGAACCAATGACACGATGACATGGTATAAGCAGTGAAAATGGGCATTCACGCAAAGCACTTCCAACAGCTCTATAAGCTCGAGGATGTCCAATCTTTTCAGCAATATCACGATAGCTTCTTGTTTGACCATATGGAATGTCCATAACAGCCTGCCAAACTTTCTTTTGAAAAGCTGTTCCTTTTAAAAATATATAATAGAAATCAAAAGATTGTCTTCTTTTTTGAAAATATTCTTCAATCTGCTTGGCTATATTTTTTAAACACTCTGTGTTTTCATAAATACCATTTTCTAAAAGGATTGGTTGACCACAATAAATAATCGCTTGATCTTTGCAGGCAATCATTATTTTCCCAATAGGAAATGGATACTGATAATAATAAATTGTCTTATTCATCTGGCATTTCTTTGGCATATTCTAAAGCTTTTTTCGAAAAAGTCTGAGATGCCTTTTGAAGATTTTGTTTCAAATCAGAAAGTTTTTCTAATTGTAATTCCTTATGACGCACCAGACATTTTCCATTAACATAAACAGTATCTACTTGGCTTGGATTGGCACTGTAAACCAGTGCTGAATAAGGATCATAAAGTGGATACATATTCACTGAATCTGTTTCAATAATGATAAAATCTGCTTTTTTCCCCACTTCTAATGAACCAACCAGATGATCAATATGTAAGGCTTTTGCACCATGAATAGTTGCTAAAGAAAGGATATCCTGTGCATGAAATGCGCCACGATCATGATTCACAGTTTTATGAACACAGGCAATCATTTTCAACATTGAAAAGAGCTCTAAAGTATTCCCACTTGATGGTCCATCTGTCCCTAAACCAACACTCACACCATTTTCTAATAGTTCTTTTAAAGGCATAACTCCTTTTGCTGCTTTTAAATTAGAAACCAAACAATGTGCAATACCACTCTTATTTTTTTGAATTAACTTTATATCATCATTATTTATATGAATACAATGCGCTAGAATAACATTTTGATCCAATAAATCATAATGATCTAAAAATGCTGTTGGTGTCATGTGATACTCTTTTTGGAAATAATCCATCTCATAATCCAATTCACTGGCATGCAATGATAAAGGCACATTGTATTGTGTTGCCAATTGATGAGCAAGCTGAAGATGTTCTAAATCATTTGTATTTGTTGCATGTGGCGCAATAAATGGAACAATCAACGGATGATTTTTCCATCGAGGTATAAACCATCGACAATAATCCAATCCCCCATAAGCTTCTTGACTATCGCAGCTAGGGAAATCAACAATCGTTTCTCCAACAAAACCTCTCATTTTCATTTCATCAGCTGCTTTTGCGACTTCATCTTCAAAATAATACATATCCATAAATGTTGTAATCCCTGACAACAACATTTCAGCCATAGCATACTTGGAGCTATGATAAACAAGATCAGCAGTCATATATTTGGATTCCAATGGAAATAAGAAGCGACGTAAGCGATCAGGACAATCATCACCTAGTCCACGAAAAGGAATCATTCCTAGATGCGTATGGATATTAATCATACCTGGTAATAAAATACCATGATGTCCATCTATGCATTGATCATATTTTTGTACACATGTTTTCCCTATTTCAATTATATTTTCATCATCAATGAGCATTTGTCCATCTTCAATGACATCAAAATGTTCATTCATTGTTAAGATTGTTACATTTTTAATCAATGTTCTCATAACTGTCCTCCATGAGTGGCACAATTGTCTGATGATAAGTATCCAACATCCCATAATCAGTCACTTTCAGTTCTGGTGAAACAGGTAAAGATAATGTGGATAATGACATAATCACATTATCATGAACATATCCTAAATCTTCCATAGCTTTTCTGACTTGTCGTAAATCTTGAGCTAATTCTTTTAATGGCTGATCACTGACAATACCACCAATATTTAATACAGTGTTGGCTTGAATTTTTTGATTTTGAACAACCAGATATCCACCTTGTTGTTGGAGAAGCTGATGTTGTGCAATAACCATATCTTCAATACTATTACCTAAAATCATGATATTATGATGATCATGTGCCCAGCTTGTCGCAACTGCACCTTTTGTTTGTAATGTATTTTTCACTAAAGCATGTGTAATATGTCCATTTTTTTGATATCTTTCAAAAATAGTCAATAAGCAAAGTCCTGCACTTTGATAATCTACATAGCCATCTTTGACTGGTAATTTCATTTGCAGATGCTTTGTAAAAGTGGAATGTGGCTGTACTTCCATAACATGACAAAGAACTTCTTTTTTTGATGATGGTATCATAAAATCTTCATTCTTTGCTTGTCTGGCATAAAGTGAATGGTAAAACTCTTGTGGAAACTGTGACTGTTGTTCTTGAATTTCTATTTGTTTTGTTTGATGATAAACACATTGTCCTTTTTTATACACACTATCAATAGAAAAAGAATATAAATCATCCAATAAGATAAAATCCGCTATTTTCCCTGGGGCAATACATCCACGATCAATCATATGCATACGTCTAGCTGGTGTATAAGTGGCACAATAAATAGCTTTTTCAATTGGCATACCTAAATCATAAGCTAATTTGACTAAAAGATTCAAATGTCCCTGCTCTAACTGGTCAGCCATCACATCATCCGTCACCAATGCAAAATATTCATAAAATTGATGTTCTACCAATGTACGAATCGTATCTGCATTCATTGATTTTCTTTGAATTTCCAGAAACATGCCATTTTTTATCTTTTCAACAATGGATTCTGGTGTCTGCTGGGTATGATCTGCATCAACACCCTGATAAATATATCGTGCTAAATCAAGCCCCGTAATTTTAGGACAATGTCCTTCAATAGGTAACTGCCATCTTTTTTCATGACAGGCTTGAATAATCTGATTAATAAGTGTATCTTGTCCACCAATCAAATCTTTAAAGTTCATGACTTCACCCAAACATAAAATACGAGGATTCTCTAAAAGCTGTTTGACATCATCTACATCTATTTTTCCTCCTGTTGTTTCCAAATATTCATTGGTAGAAGGAACAGAAGAAGGAATTCCATAAAAAATATCCAATGTTGTGTCATTGGATATCATCGTTTCAATTCCACGTATTCCAAAAACATTCGCTATCTCATGTGGGTCAGCAACCACTGTTGTGACCCCATGAGGTAATACTGCTTTGGAAAATTCACCAGGAACTGTCATAGAACTTTCAATATGCATATGAATATCAATCAACCCAGGAATCATGTACTTACCTTGTCCATCAATCACTTTTTGACTTTCAAGTGGTTCATCATCACAAATATAATAAAATTTATCTTCTTGAATATAAACATTCTTTTTTTCAAAACTTTGTGTAAATGTATTATAAACCTGTACGTTTTTGATGAGTTGATTCATGACAATATCTCCTAACTATTTAAAATACGTGTCCATTGATCAACCCAATCCTCTAATAGTGGATTGACAAATTTGAAATCAATAACTTTAGCTCTAGCAGCTACATCACCATAAGTTTTATTAAGTGCTTCTTCTTCAGTTAATTCAACTGTTTTATTTGTAGGTGCTTCATTCAAATCAGAAACAGCATCTTTATATTGTAAATCTTTGCTTAAACGCCAATCAATATATTTATATGCTAAATCTTTATTGTCTGAATTTTTATTCACTTCAATTGTATTAAAGTTGGCATATGTTCCTGATTCAGGTACTACATATTCACAATTTTCATTATTTTTTTGAATTAAACTTACACCAAAGTCAGCAACAACAGCAACTGAAATTTCTCCAGCACTGAACATATTTGTTAAATCTGAAGATTTTGTATATGTTTTCACAATATTTGGTTTTAATTCTTCTAAAGCTTCAAATGCAGCTTTTCCATTATCAGATGTAATATCTACACCTTTATAATCACTTGCAATATGTACCATTGCTGGTCCAAAAGTTGTTGTAATTTCAGGAATAGAAATTTGACCTTTTAAACGACTATCCCATAAATCATTCCATTCTTTAATTTCAAATCCAGTTGCTTCCTTATCATAAATAATACCAATACTATTTAAAGTATAAGGAACACCATATCCATTATCATCTTTTAGCTTAGACGCTGCATCAATTAAATCTTTCGCATTTCCAATTTTACTATAATCTAATTTTTCAAATAAATCAGCTGCATATCCTTTTTGTGCTTCTGCTTGAGATAACTCAATAATATCAACATCAGAATTTGGATTATTAGCAAATTTTGTGTAACGATCTGAAGTTCCACCTTCTTCTACAACAATTTCACAATTGTTTTCTTTTTCAAATGGTTCATAAACATCTTTTTGTACAATATCAGCATTTAATCCCCATGTTGATACAACCAATTTTTGAGTATCACTCCCACTGTTGCTAGAGCATCCTACTAAAACCATAGCTCCAGCCATTAAACCAACTAATAATTTTTTCACTTTTTTCTACCTTCCTTTCCTAAACTAAGACAATTTTATTTGCTGGTAAATGCATTTGAATAGTATCACCCTGTTTATAAACTGTTGCATTTCCACCATTAACAACAAGTTTACCAATAGGTGTTTCCACTTCATATTGATAACTCTTTCCAAGGAATGTTCTCACTGTAACATTTCCTGTAATCATATTATCATATTTATCAGCAGATGTTACGATTTCAATATCATCAGGACGAATTGTCCCTTTGCATGTTTCTAAATCGCCATCATTGTCCACTTTCATGATTTCACCCTTTTGATTTTGATATTGGTGATCTTGAACTTTTGTTAAATCAAAGAAATTTTCAAATCCTATAAATCTTGCGACAAACTCTGTTTTTGGACGAGAGTAAATATTTTCAGGTGTATCGTATTGTTCAATAACACCATTATTCATAACTGCTACCTTATCAGAAATAGAGAAACACTCTTCTTGATCATGTGTAACAAAAATCGTTGTAATTCCTAATTTTTTCTGTAATCTTTTAATTTCAACACGCATTTGAATACGTAATTTCGCATCCAGATTACTTAATGGTTCATCTAGTAATAAAAGTTTTGGCTCAATGACAAGTGCTCTTGCTAAAGCAACACGTTGACGTTGACCTCCTGATAATTGTTTAGGTAAACGATCTGTTAATCCTTCCAAATCACAAACTTCAACAACTTCATTGATTTTAGCTTCCATTTGAGCTTTATCCATTTTTCTTAATTTTAATCCAAACGCAATATTTTCTTTAACTGTTAAATGTGGAAACAAAGCATAACTTTGGAAAACCAATCCAAAATTTCTTTTATGAACAGGAACCTTTGTCATATCTTCACCATCTAAAATGAAGTTTCCTTCCTGAGGATCAATAAATCCTGCAACCACACGTAAAGTTGTTGTTTTTCCACAACCAGAAGGTCCAAGCAAAGAGACTAATTCTCCTTTTTCAATATCTAAGTTTAACCCCTGTAAAATATAATTTTTCTGATGATATGCAACTGCAATATCTTTTAAGCTTAAAAACGCCATTCTAACTCCTCCTATTTTGCAAGTGCTGAAATTCCTAATGTTTTTTCAACAATGAACATAATCACAATCGTTGCTACCATTAATAAAACAGAAACTGCTGAAACAGTTGGATCATAATTATATTCAATATAATTCATTAATGTTGTAGGTAAAGTTGTCACTCCTGGTCCTGTTAAAAACATAGATACAGGTATATTATTAAATGAATTAATAAATGACAACATAAAAGCTGCACTGATTCCTGATGTAATATTAGGTAAAACAACTTTAAAGAAAGCCTGACCTTTTTGACATCCTAAACTTAAAGCTGCCTCTTCAATCGCAAAATCAAACTGATCCAATGAAGAACCAACAATACGAATCACATATGGTAAGACAACAAGAAAATGTCCTAATAATAAACTTTCAAAAACAGGAAAATTCAATGTTAAAACCACATATTGATATAAAGCATATCCGACAACAATTCCTGGAATGATTGTTGGGGATAAAAAGAAGCTCTTTAAAAATTTCTTTCCAATAACACTATATCTCGCTAATGCATAAGCTGCAGGTACCCCTACAAGCAAAGCGAGTAGAGTCGCTAACAAAGCAATTTCTCCACTTAATGCTAATGAACTCATAAAGCTTTCTGATTCAAACACATTGACAAACCATTGTAATGAAAATCCATGTATAGGGAAAGTAATCGTACTTTCTGAGCCAAATGCTGTCACAGCAATAATGATAAGAGGTATAAACAAAAATGCAAATACCAAAATAGAAATAACCATCAATCCTTTATGTTTACGCATTAGACTTCACCTCGCTTATCCAATTTAGCTGCAATCGCATTTAATGCTTTCATAACAATTAATGTTGTAATAATCATAATGACTGCAAAAACACTGGCTGCTGTCCAGTTATTTAAACTTAATGCCTGTTGTGAAATAAAGGTTGCTAAAACAAGATTCTTTGGTCCACCTAATAACTGAGGTGTTGTATAAGCACTGAGTGATCCTGTAAAAACAAGCACACATCCTACAATAATACCTGGAATACTTAGTGGTAAGACAACCTTCATAAAAGCTTTGACACGATTCGCACCTAAACTTTCTGCTGCTTCCATCATATCATTATCAATATTTTCCATAACACCCACTAAAGTGATAATCATAAGAGGTAAAAATAAATAAATTGTCCCAATTAAAACTGAAAATTCAGTATATAACATTGTAATTGGTTCTTCTATAACCCCTATTGACATTAAAAAATTATTAATCACTCCATTTTTACCTAAAATATTAATCCATGCAAAACTTCTGACAACTGAATTCGTAAGCATTGGAAAAATAGAAATTGCCATTAAAATACCACGCCATTTTTTATCACAACGAGAAATAAAATAAGCAGTTGGTACTCCTAAAATCATACAAACAAGAGATGAAATCAAAGCAATCTTAACAGTTCTAATGAAGATTGTCATATAATATTCATCTTGAAAAAATGATAAATAATTCGTGAAACTAAAGCCACTTCCTTCAGGAAACAAAGTTGGTAAAATGATTTGAATCAATGGCATCACCAAAAATACAATCAGTAAAACCAAACAAGGCACCAAAAGAAGATAATGCATTTTTTTCTTCACTCAAGTCCCTCCTCCAATAAAAAAAGTCTATCTACAGATAGACACATAAAAAAGCGTCTATCATAGTCCCGTTATTTTCGGTAACGGGGTAGAAACGATTGGGCCAATTCCCAAACATATATGATAACCACGCTTATTGTAACAAACGTCTATAGTTTTGTCTAATATTTTTCGATTTTTTCACATTTAATCGTATAAAAAATGAAAATACCGCCCATTATTTAACAATTCAACAACTCATATCTTTATCATTTTATCTAAAATATGGAAATTCTACCATTTCCATCATGTTATAGCATATTTAAAAATATTTCCTGACAGTATCTTTAAAAAAAAGAAACCTATCTTATGATAAGTTTCCTTGTTTATGATTTATGCTTCAATTGTTGCTTTCCATAATCCATGTAAGTTACAGTATTCGTATACTTCAATTGTTCCTTTATAATCACCAATTGCAAATACCGCTTCAGGTTGATCAGCAGATGTTAAATCCACACGTAAAACCTGATTGTTGAATACAGCAATGATTGTTGTAATTAAATGTTCATCAGTCATTGGATGTGAAACTTCACCAACTTTTACATGAAGTTTATCTCCATCTATAGATAATACAGGAACGTGTTTTTCTAATGCACCATCTGTTGTATTCGCTGTTAATTCTACCATTGGTTTTCCACAACAAACAACTGGTACTCCTTTATCAACAATTTTTTCTACTACATTTCCACAAATTGGACATACATATAATTTCATAATCTCTTTCTCCTTTCATGACAAGACCATTGTACCATGTCTTATTTATTATAGCTAATCATATGCACTTTTATTATTCTTTTTTTAATAACTGACAATATGTACGATATGTATAATTATCAAAACAAACAATATCTATTCTTTTGACATATTGACATGGATAGTTTTTAAGCGTTTCTATCGCAATTGTAGCTGCCTGTGATACAGGATAACGATAAGCCCCTGTACTAATTGAAGGAAAAGCAATATGTTGACATTGATATTCTTCAGCTTTTTCCAGACAGCGTATATAACAAGACTGTAATTGTTTGGCTTCATCATGTTGTCCATCACGATAAACCGGACCAACTGTATGAATCACATAACGTGCTGGTAAATGATAAGCCTTTGTGACTTTTGCATCACCAGTCGCACATCCATGCAACAAACGACACTCAGCCAATAATTCAGGTCCAGCTTTGCGATGAATAGCACCATCCACCCCTCCACCACCTAATAAACTATTATTGGCAGCATTGACTATGGCATCACATGATATTTGAGTAATATCACCTTGAATAATTTGAATTTTCATTTCTTTCACCTTCTTTTTTATTATAACAAAAAAAGTCATTTGATAGAAACGACTTTTATGCTTTGATCCATTTTTTTATTTTTGTATCTTTTTGTTTCAAGAAATCTATAAATTCATGAACACTCACTTTTAAACAATCTTTTCGAATAATAATGATTTCATTTTTCTTTGCTAATAAAACATATGCATGTTCTGTCTGTGATAAAGTTTTGAGATGAGAGTAAGGAATCTTATTATCAATAGATGTCTGACAATTATGTACAACGACATATTCTCCTCCAAAACTCATTGTATATGTAATCTTCTGTTCATCAATTTCTTCTTTCATCAATTTTAACATTTCTTTGTAATGACTATGAATCAAAAAGAAAATTTCCCCAATACACACAGCACCTAAAACCAATAAAACAACACCTTGTAACATATTTTGATTAACGACATTTATAATACCTAAAATTAATGAAATCACCCCTGTTAATGACAATAAATATTTTTGCCATGGAGCAATCATGTATCTTTTCACTTCTTTTAATAAATCTTCATCAACAATATTATGACTAATTTGAATTCTTTTCATATAACCCTTCCTCCAACAATACACCATTATCCTTTATAATTATGTCTTAGATATTAACTTTTATAAAATTTGATAAATAAAAACAATGATCGGCATTGTGATAATACAAAAAATAACAGACATAACATTCATGATACTCGTATAGCCTGGATGTTTATCATATAACTGGGCAAATTGGGTAATTGTTGCAGCAGCAGGAGCACTCGCAGCCAAAAGACTGATCAACAATATCTGATAAGCATCCTGATGAAAATTTTGTAATCCCAGCAAACGAAACGCCAAAATCACAGCCAAAGGATAAACAATCAATCTCAAAAAACAAATACCATAAACTCTTTTTTCTTTAAAAATAGATAAAATATCAATATTCCCTAATAACATTCCAATCACCAGCATACTTAATGGCCCTACCATAGAACCAACACTACTTACTGTATCATGAATCAGCGCTGGAAAATGCCAGCGTGCTATAAACATAATCATTCCTAACATAATTGCTATAACATTTACATTCAAGATAATCTTTTTGAAATCATACTGCTTTTCATTACAAACCAGATTTTTTCCATGTGTCCATATTAAAATAGTTTGAACAACCATATATCCACTTGTATATAAAACCCATTCTTCCCCTAAAATAGAAGCTACCAAAGGTATAATCAGATTACCAGCATTAGAATAAATAAGCGTTGCTTTTTCTACAGGCATAAAATGAAAGATCTGTCCCAATAATTTTGTTAATGGAATGAAAATCAAATGAACGACAATGGCTCCAATAAAAGATAAAATCAATCCCATCAGCTTCTCATTTGTAAAATCAATCTGAAAAGAATTTAAAATTGTACAAGGACAAACAATATATAAAACAATTTTAGAAATCACTTTACTATCATCAGATGTCAGTACACGACACTTTACAGTTAAATATCCTACAAAAATAATAAGAAATAATCCAAAAATATTTTGAGCTAATAAAAGACTTAATTCCATAAATTTCCTCTCCCACATATAGTATACTTATTTTTATCAAATACACGTTTTATTTTCAGGTTTTGAAAACTTTTTATCATATTTCATTACAATTTTATGAATTATGATATAATCATTTTAGACTTATAACGAGGAGAAAAGAAATGAAATTAGAAAAAAGAAAAATTGTCATTATTGGATGTGGACACGTTGGTGTCAGTACTGCATTTTGTTTGATTAATCAAGGTCTATGTGATGAAATTGCTTTGATTGATTTGAATGAAGAGAAAGTTTTAGGAGAAGTCTTAGATTTATCTCAAAGCATTGAATATATGAATCGTAATACACATGTCAAAGTGGGACGATATGAAGACTGTGAAGATGCTCAAATTGTTATCATCACAGCAAGTGTTCCAACCCCTCAAAGTGGTAATGACCGTTTAAAGATGTTAGAACCATCTTTAAATGTCATGAAAAGTATTATTACTCAAATTAAAGAACATCATTTTGATGGACATTTGATTGTTGTTTCAAACCCTGTAGATTTAATGAGTTATTATGCTTATAAACTTTCTGGTTTACCAGCTAATCAGGTTATTGGAACAGGAACAACATTAGATACAGCCCGTTTAAAATATTTCATCGCCCAAAAAATCCAAGTTGATCCTCGCAGTGTTCATGCGATGGTCATTGGTGAACATGGAGATAGTGAAATGATTCCATGGTCAACTGTTCGTATTGGTGGTAAGGATATTTATAGTGTTGTTCAAGATAATCAGAGTCGTTTAGGACAAGAACCCTATCAACAGATGAAAAAAGATACAATTCAGGCTGGTTGGGAAATTTTCAATCGTAAAGGGAATACTTGTTATGGTATAGCCTCAAGTACAGTTGGTATTATTCGCACAATCTTACATAATGAAAACCAGATTTTACCTGTTTCAACATTGCTTCGTGGCGAATATGGTCAGGATGATTTATTTATCAGTGTGCCAGCCATCATTGATCGTAGTGGTGTTAGAGAAATTGTTGAATTACGCATGACACCACAAGAACAAGAAGAGTTCAATCAATCTTGTCAACGCTTAAAATCATTTTATGATCTTTTAAATCAATAGTTCTATGCTTAAACATAGAACTTTTTTATATCCATAAACGAATCATAATAGGCGCTAAAAACACAGTGAATATACCTGAAATCACAATGGATAAACTACTCATTGCTGCCTCAATTTCACCCCACTCAATTGCTTTCGCTGTTCCAATAGCATGAGCACTATTTCCTAATGCCAATCCACGTGCAACAGGATGATTGATATGGAAAACTTTAAAAATCGTTTTAGCAATCATTGATCCAAAAATTCCTGTTAAAATGACAACACCTACTGTCATTGTCGAATGACCACCAAGTAATTATGATACTCCAATAGCAATCGCTGTCGTAATAGATTTTGGCATCAAAGAATATAAAACTGTTTCACTTGTCTTCAACAAAATACAAAGAACCATAACACTCATCAAACCAGACAGACAACCACATAATAAGCTTACTATAATAGCTCCAAAATGTTTAACCAGTACTTGTGTTTGTTTATATAAAGGAATCGCTAAACAAACAGTTGATGGAGTCAATAAATATGTAATCATTTGTGCTCCTTGATTATATGTCTGAAAATCAATATCTAAAACATATAAAACAAAGATAGTCAAAAAAGCACTGATTAATAATGGATTCAAAAGAGAATAAGACCATCGCTTTCTTATTTGAACAGCCAACCAATATGTTAATAAACTTAATACAATGCCAAAATAAGATGTTTCAATCAATAAATTATTCATTGATATTTTTCCTTTCTATCATATATTGTGCAGCTTTCCCTGTCACTACCATCACAATGACTGTACTTATAACAAGAACAATCATAATGACAGCTATGTTTTCAAATAATTCTTCTTTGACATTCATTAAACCAACAGCAGATGGAACAAATAAAACAGGCATAATCAAAATCAGCCAATCTGCAACATCTTCTATTGCTGATAATGGAATCATTTTTGTATAAAGACCAACTAACATGATCAACAATCCATAAACACTTGCTGGAATAGGTAATGGTAAAAAGCTCAATAATTCTCCTACAAATGAAATCAACATAATAATAAGAAACTGATGTATATATTTCATAACGACCTCCTGTTGTGATACCGTGCAACATTATAACATGATTTGACTGATGATTATACTTTTTTATAAATTCATTTGCATTTTTATATTGAATAGATTTAAATATAGAATTGAGGTGATCACAATGGCTTATCAAAAACAATATTATAAAAGAGGTCATTATGTTAAAAAAATCATTGATGATTATTGTGTTTTAGATATCGAAACAACAGGTTTATCTTGGCAAAAAGATAAAATTATTGAAATTGGAATATTAAAGGTCAGAAACAAGGAAATCGTTGAACGTTATAGCCAGTTAATCAATCCCCAACAGAATATTAGTTCTTTTATCACTCAACTCACTGGTATTGATAATCAAATGGTAGAGGATATGCCTGTTCTCTCTTCTGTTCAAGATGACATTTTGCGATTTCTTGGACACGATTCAATTATTGGACATAATACAGCTTTCGATCTTAATTTTATTGCGAATCATTTTCAGATCAATTTATCTAATGAATATATGGATACGGTTCAATTTTGTAGAAAGGTTTATCCTCAAATGCTCCATCATCGTTTAACAGACATGGTAGAATTTTTAGGGCTTTCCACAAATGAACACCGTTCTTTAGCAGATTGCATATCTACATATGAACTTTATGAACACCTTAAAAAAGAAATAATCAGACAACATATATCCATATAAATACCTCAAAAGCATAGCTGACTATCCATTATAAGTATTTGATTTTTATAATGTCTATATATAGAATATAGTCAAGGAGGCTTTCATATGATTCAAATGCTTACCAAAGAAGATATTCAAAAAAGTTTAGAAGATATGGGATGTTCATCCAAACAAGTTCAAGAATTTGTTGATGACTTTGAAAATCATCGTTTTGAATTTCTTTTCCTTTTTTTAAAAAAGAAAAGATATGAAATTCTAGATGAAGTGCATCAAAAACAAAAGAAAATTGATCATCTTGATTATCTGATTTACACTTTAAAAAATATTCAAAATAAAGCATAAGCTTTCTTAAAGGAGGTCAATATCATGCAAATCAAACAGATTATTGAAAATCAAACTTTTGATGAAGAAAGAGCTTTATACAACATACAAAATACTGAAGTGAGAAACTGTACTTTTGCTGGTCCTCAAGATGGAGAATCTGTCTTGAAAGAAACAAGACAAGTCAGAGTTGATCATTGTACTTTTTCGCTTCGTTATCCCTTATGGCATGTACAGGGTTATGAATTAATTCACAGCTCTTTAGATGAATTAACAAGAGCTCCTATCTGGTATTCTCATCATGGTTTGATTGATTCTTGTGATATTCAAGGTATAAAAATTTTAAGAGAATGTAGTGATACAATTATTTCAAATTGTCAGATTCAATCACCAGAGTTTGGCTGGTTCTGCCAGGATATTTCTATTAAAGATAGTGAAATTCATTCTGAATATATGTTACTTCATAGTCATCATGTTAAAATTGATCATTTGAAATTTACAGGAAAATATTCTTTCCAGTATATGCATGACTTAGAAATTACAAATTCTTATTTAGATACAAAAGATGCCTTCTGGCATAGCAGTAACGTCATTGTTAAAGATTCTGTTGTCAAAGGTGAATATTTAGGGTGGTTTTCAAAAAATGTCACATTCATTAACTGTCAGATCATTGGAACACAACCACTTTGCTATTGTGAAAATTTGAAACTCATTGATTGTGAAATGATTGATTGCGATTTAGCATTTGAATATTCTGATGTACAGGCAACAATCAAAGGACATGTTGATTCTATTAAAAATGTCAAATCAGGAACAATTACGGTTGACAGTGTTGGTGAAATCATCAATGAAGATGCTGTTATGGAAACAAATGGTCAAGTGATCATCAGACAAGCCCCTATAAACAATCAGTCTATTTGTCAATGCTGTTGTTAAACGTTAACTGAAAAGTTAGCGTTTTTTTATTATCAATAATTGAACATTAAAAAAGTGAATCTCTGCAATTAAGATACCTTAACTTTTAGAAATTCACTTCTCTCTTCATTCCATGTTTATAAATCAATATTTTTATTTCACAACAATATTGACAATCTTATTTTTCACGACAATAATTTTCACAATATTCTTTCCTTCAGTATGTGTTTTTACATTATCTTGAGCTAAAGCTTCCTGTTTCACGACTTCATCATCTTCATCTTTATTCACAGTGATTTTAGCACGAAGTTTTCCATTAACCTGTACAGCCATTTCAATTGTTGACTGTTCCAACATCGCTTCATCATATGTTGGCCATGGTTCATAAGCTAATGTTTCATCATGTCCAAGTAACTGCCACATTTCTTCACAGACATGTGGAGCGATACAGCTTAACATTTTCACTAAGTTTTCAGCATATGGACGATAAACAGTTTTAGCTTTATAAGCTTCATTGACAAAAATCATCATTTGTGAAATAGCAGTATTAAATCCTAATGTTTCATAATCATGAGTGACTTTTTTAACAGTAGAATGATAAACAAAGTCTAATGAATGATCATTTTCATCACTTAATTTATCAGATTCCACAATCAAACGATACACACGATCCAACCATTTTCTAGCACCGTCAACACCTGTTTCACTCCATGGTTTACTTGCTTCCAAAGGTCCCATAAACATTTCATAAACTCTTAATGTATCAGCCCCATAAGTTTGAACAATATCATCAGGATTAATGACATTACCTTTAGATTTACTCATCTTTTCACCATTTGTTCCTAAAATCATACCTTGATGATATAATTTCTGGAATGGCTCAGGATGTGACAAATATCCTTTATCATATAAATAACGATTCCACATACGAGAATATAATAAGTGTCCAACAGCATGTTCTGGTCCACCAACATATAAATCAACTGGTAACCAGTGATCCAATAACTTTCTATCAGCAATCGCATGATCATTATGTGGATCAATATATCGCATATAATACCAGCTGCTTCCCGCACTTCCTGGCATTGTACTTGTTTCACGTTTTCCAGCTTTTCCATTCACAGTGACATTCACCCAGTCTGTAGCTTTATCCAATGGTGATGCCCCACTTTTAGAAGGTGAGTAATCTTCTAATGGTGGTAAAATCAATGGTAATTCATCATCTGATAATGCAACGGAAGTGCCATCATCAAAATTAATCACTGGAATTGGTTCTCCCCAGTATCTTTGACGTGCAAAGATCCATTCTCTTAAACGATAATTCACTTTCTTTTCACCACAATGATGATCAGTTAACCATTGAATCATTGTTTCAATGGCATCTTCTTTATTCATACCATTTAAGAAATCAGAATTAATATGATTTCCATCCTGTGTCCATGCTTCTTTTGTGACATCTCCACCTTCAAGCACTGGAATAATTTCAAGACCAAATTTATTCGCAAATTCCCAGTCACGATCATCATGAGCAGGAACCGCCATAATAGCACCAGTTCCATATCCTGCTAAAACATAATCTGAAATCCAAATAGGTATTTTCTTTTGATTCACTGGGTTAATTGCATAAGCACCAGTAAAGACACCTGTTTTATCTTTATTTAATTCAGTACGTTCTAATTCAGATTTTGTAGCACAGACTTTCACATAGGCTTCAATCGCTTCTTTTTGTTGTGGTGTTGTAATCTTAGCTACCAATTCATGTTCAGGAGCTAACACACAATAAGTTGCACCAAAAAGCGTATCACAACGTGTTGTAAACACAGTAAACTGTTCATCATGTCCATCAACTTGGAAATGCACATGAGCGCCAATAGATTTTCCAATCCAGTTTCTTTGAATTTCTTTGGTAGATTCAGGCCAATCAACATCCTCTAAACCAGCCAATAATTTTTCAGCATAAGCAGGAATATCAATAACCCACTGTTTCATATTCTTTCTAATAACTGGGTATCCCCCACGTTCACTTTTTCCATCAATGATTTCATCATTAGCTAAAACAGTTCCTAATTCTTCACACCAGTTCACTGGAATATCCACATTTTTAGCTAAACCATCTTCATAAAGTTGTTTAAAAATCCATTGTGTCCAATGATAATAATCAGGATCACATGTCGAAATACATTTATCCCAATCAAATGAAAAACCTAACATCTTTAACTGATGTGTAAAAGTTTCAATATTATGACGTGTAAATCCTTCAGGGTGATTTCCTGTTTTAATCGCATATTGTTCAGCTGGTAATCCAAAAGCATCAAATCCCATTGGATGTAAAACATTATATCCCTGCATTCTTTTCATACGTGACATAATATCTGTCGCTGTATATCCTTCAGGATGTCCAACATGTAATCCTTGTCCTGATGGATATGGAAACATAT
>CALVFK010000011.1 GCA_944326805.1 uncultured Massilimicrobiota sp.
ATTCACGTATTAATTTTAAATTAAAAAGTCAAGAAGAAACAGAAGTCAATGGTAATGGTCCACATATTGATGAAAATGATATAAAGTTATTAATGAAAAAATTAAAGAAATTAAAAAAAGGAGATATTCTTGTTCTGTCTGGAAGTATTCCTCAGTGCGTTTCAAAAAATATATATGCTTATATCATGAAAGAATTACAAGATATTGATATTGAAATTGTTGTTGATGCAACAGGAGATTTATTAATGAATGTATTGAGATATAAACCATTCTTAATTAAACCTAATAATCATGAACTGGCAGAAATGTTTCACGTGAAACTTTTTGATCAAAAAGATATAGTGACATATGCAAAGAAACTTCAAGAAATGGGTGCAAAGAATGTTTTGATTTCAATGGCAGGAGATGGAGCATTCTTTATTTGTGAAAATGGCAAAGTATATTTTAGCGAAGCACCAAAAGGAATTGTAAAAAATTCAGTAGGGGCAGGAGACTCAATGGTTGCTGGATTTATTGCAGGATATGAAAAAACAAAGGATTATATCCAAGCATTTAAAATGGGAGTAGCAACAGGAAGTGCTAGTGCTTTTTCAAATGATTTAGCTACTGAAGAAGAAGTCAATAGATTGTTGAAAACAATCCACGAGGTAGAATATGAATATTAAAGATTTATTAAAAGAAGATAGTATTATTTTAAATACAAAGGCGACAAATAAAGAAGAAACTATCAAGGAAATGGTTGAAAAACATTATCAATGTAATCATATACAAAATCAGGATATTTATTATCAAGCTATTTTAGAAAGAGAAAAACTTTCATCAACAGGAATAGGACATTTTATCGCAATACCTCATGCGCAAAGCGAAACAGTCAATTATCCTTCATTAGTTGCGATGGTAAGTCAAAAAGGAATTGATTATGATTCGTTGGATCAACAACCAGTACATTTATTTTTTATGATTGCTGTTCCAAAAGAAGCAGGTTCAAAACATTTAGAAATATTAGCACAACTTTGCCAGATATTAATGGATGAAAAGATTGTAGACCAATTGATACATTGTACAAGTGAAAAAGAATTTTTATCAATTTTATGCCAAGATTTAGAAAAGAAAGATGATCCAAAAGAAGAATTAAATGAATTTGATATCGTTGCAGTGACAGCTTGTCCAACTGGTATTGCACATACATATATTGCTGAAAAAGCCTTAATTGAAAAAGCAAAGGAATTGAATATATCAATTAAGGTGGAAACAAATGGAGCAAGTGGTATTCAAAATGCATTAACTGATAAAGATATACAAAAAGCACATAGTGTTATTGTAGCAGCTGATAAAAAAGTAGAAATGGACAGATTTCACAATAAGCCATTGATCAAAGTTCCAGTAACAGATGCTATTTATCATACAGAAGAATTACTGAAAAAGGCAATGAGTTCAAACATTGAAGTTTATCAATCAAGCGAACAAAAAAAAGAAACAAATGAAAAAGGAATAAGAAGAATCTATCAGCATCTCATGAGTGGTATTTCGCAAATAATACCGATCCTTATGATTTCAGGCGTTTTTATAAGTTTAATATCTTATCTTCAAAATATGGATATTGAAAGTGAATATTTAACATTAATTTATTATATTGCAACATTAGCAATTAATATTGCTATACCTATTATGAGTGCTTTTATAAGTGATAGCATTGCAGGGAAACCAGCTTTTATAGTTTCGCTTATTTCTTCCATATTACTTATTAATATGCAAGGAAATATTATTGAAGGAATTATTATAGGATATGTTGCAGGATATTTTGTTCTAGGATTATCACGTCTATTACAGTATCTACCTAAAGACTTTCAAAGTTTATCACCAAATCTTTTTATACCAATAATTGGAAGTTTTGTGATGGGTGTTATTATATATTTAACATCACCTTATTTTGGAACTTATGTTTCATTAATAACACAAGAGTTGAATCCATTCATGCTGATATTTATTGGCGCTTTATTAGGGATTATGATGTCTATTGATTTAGGAGGACCAATTAATAAGACTGCTTATACAATCGGTATCATTGGAATTTTCATTGGTAGATATGATTTGATGTCAGCTGTAATGATAGCAGGAATGTTACCACCTTTAATTATTTGGTTAACAATGCTTGTAACACATATTTTTAATAATGATGAAAAAAAGAAAAAATGGAGTTGTTTATTTAATGGATTATGTTTTGTCAGTGAAGCAGCTATTCCTTATATGCAAAAAAATAAATATACAATTCATTATCCATGTATTATTGCTTCAGCTATTGCAGGTGCATCAACAATGTATTTTGGATGTGGTCAAGCATTTCCACATGGAGGTATATGGACAGTGATGTTTATAAATCAACCCTTATATTTTATTTTTAGTTTAATTCTTTCAATGATTGTTGGATTGTGTTTAATTATGGTTTCAAGATATTTATTGTTACATTTTTTTGGAAAAATAGATATCAAATAAGATTATAAAAATTTAGTATTAAAAACATCAATAATAATATTGCTATAAGCAATATAAAGATAATAAAAAATCTGTATGAATTGTTCATACAGATTTTTAGTATAATCTTCTATAATTATAAACATATCGTTCCCAATATCCTGAAAGTGGGGCAGTTTTTACACATTGGTCAGCATATTGACCGACAGTACCAGAACCTTGACCTGAGGCATGAACAAAACTTCCACCTCCAATATAGATACCAATATGCGCAACACCACTACCATAACTAAATGTAATAACATCTCCTGGTTGTAGTTGAGAACGTGAGATAGATTGACCACTACCAGCATATCCTGCAGCTGTTGTACGACCTAATTTGACACCAGCTTGATTATAAGCCCAGTAAACTAAACCAGAACAATCAAAATAATTTGGACCATTAGCTCCCCACCAATAACGGCATCCAAGTCTTGTTAAAGCTTTTTGAGCAATAGCATTACCGACAGATGAATCACCTGGGACATATGATCCTCCTCCGCCTCCACCACTTGGGGCACGAGAAATTAATTCAGAAAGAGCAGCATCTATTTTCTTTTGTGCCGAAGAAACTTCTTTTGATTCGTTTTGGCTATCTTTGATTTTTTCTTGTTGTGAAGCTTTTAATTCAAGGTATTTGTTTTGTAGTGCTTCTTGAGATTTTTTCTGAGCTTTCAAATTTTCTCTTGCAGTTTCTAATGATTTTTGTTGTGTCGATAGATTTTCCTTTTGTTGTGTTAATTCATCAACTAACTCTTTTTCATAAGCAGTAATATCATTAATACTACTTAAACGAGAGAAGAAAGTACTGAAGTCATCAGATCCAAATAAGAAATCAACAACCCAATTAGAATTATATGTTGTTTGCATAACATATAAACGTTCTTTCATTTGTTCTTCTTTTTTTGCAATATCTTTTTTTATTTTTTCAATTGATTTTAACATATAATCAATTTCTTTATTTTTTTGATCAATTTGAGAATTTAATTGATTTATTTTTTGAGAAACCTCTTCAAGATTGTCATTAGTTTTAGCTAGATCATCTTTTGTATCTTGAATTTCTTCTTTTAAATCTTGATTTTTTTCTTTTAAGTATTTGTTAAATTCCTGACAAGTCTTCTTATTAGAATTTGTAAGATTTGAAGAACATATTTTAATATATTGATCTTCTTTACCTTCAAAATTAATAGCATGAACATCTATTGGAAATAGAGTCATAGCAAATACGGAACAAAAAGTTAAAAGACTTATTGTTATTTTCTTCATTCAATCACCCCTGCAGAAATATTATAACACAAAATAATAAGAAAAAAATATCCAAATCATAGAAATTGTAGGGGTAATATTTATATATTAAAAACATATAATAGAAAGTCATAGAATTCATGGCAAATGTGCATACATTTTCAATAAATAAACATATTGTATCTTGAGGGGGTGAATGAATGGATCAAGAAGGAATTGATGTTTCACAATATCAAGGTGAAATTAATTGGGAGCTTGTAAAAGAACATATTGATTTTGCTATATTGCGTTGTGGTTATGGGCAGGATGTACCTGGACAAGACGATCCTACTTTTATAAGAAATGCAGATGAATGTACAAGGCTAGGTATTCCATTTGGTGTTTATCTATATTCATATGCAACTGATGAACGTGCAGCTTTATCTGAAGCAAGACATGTTATGCGTTTGGTGCAAAATTATAAAATGGAATATCCTATTTATCTAGATTTAGAAGATCCGCGAATAGGACAATTAACAAATGACCAAATTGAAAGAAATGCAAGAGTTTGGGCTGAAGAACTGGCAAGAAATCAATATTTTCCAGGATTTTATGCCTCATATTATTGGTGGACAACAAAACTGACAGGTGCGACATTTAAAAGATACACAAGATGGGTCGCTCGTTATGCAGAAGAATTAGGAGCAGAAGGATTTGATATGTGGCAATATACAGATCATGGATTTGTAGAAGGAATTAATGCACCTGTTGATAGAAATTACGCTTTTAGAGATTTCCCAACTGAAATAAAAGAAGGAGGATATAATAATTTTAAAATAGAAACAGATCCAGATAATCCAGAAGAAAAATACGAGATAGGAGATCATGTGACTTTCGATCATGTTTTTATTTCATCAGAAAGTAGTGTTCCATTAATCCCATATATGAATCATGGAACGATTACAAGAATTGTACCAAATGCCAGAAATCCTTATTTAATTGGTAATGGTTTAGGATGGGTTAATAATGAAAGTATAACAGGAACATTAAGATATCTCTCTCATCCAACGTATCGAGGAGATTCATTAGTTGATGCGTTAGATCAAATTGGTGTAGATTCTTCTTTTGCTTCAAGAAAAGAACTTGCTAAAAAGAATGGAATAACTAATTATACTGGTAGTGCTAGGCAAAATTTAGAACTGTTAAGACTTCTTCAAGAAGGACGATTAAAAAGTTAAGGCATTGTATAAAGCAATGCCTTAACTATTGTATTTATGTTTATACAATAGTATAATGAATGCGTCTTAAGAGGGGGAATAGATTTAAAATGGTTTATGCCAAAACAAAAAATGAAAAGGAATGGAAAAAACATACAACTGCACTTGTCTGTGTATTTATAGCTTCTATCATTATGTCAATCAATATCAAATCATTCGTACGAGCAGCGGATTTGATTCCTGGAGGATTTACAGGGTTATCATTATTGATACAAAGATCAGCTAGTCTTTTTGCTGGTATTGAATTGCCATATTCAATTATCAATATTGTATTAAATGCTGTGCCTGCTTTTATTGGTTTTAAAATGATAGGTAAGAAATTTACGAGTTATTCAGTCCTGATGATTGTTTTAAATTCATTTTTAGTCGATTTAATACCAGTAACACCGATTACATATGATCCATTATTGGGTTCTGTTTTTGGGGGAATTTTAAATGGTATAGCAATTGTCATTGCATTATATGGAAAGGCTTCAAGTGGAGGAACAGATTTTATTGCTGTCTATCTATCAAATAAGCTAAAGAAGCCTTCATGGAGCTTTGTATTTGCAATTAATACAATTATTTTGATTGTCGGTGGTTTTATCTTTGGTTTTGAAGCTGCTATGTATTCTATTATTTTTCAGTTTGTTTCTACACAGGTTATTGAAAGATTACATCGTCGTGATCATAAAGTCACTTTATTGATTATTACAAAAGAAGGGGAAACAATGGGACAAGAGTTATTAGAATATACGCATCATGGTGTAACACGTTTTGAAGGACAAGGATGTTATCTAAAAGAAGATAAAACAATGCTGTATACTGTCGTTGGTGCAGATGAAGTAAAAGACGTTGTCCAATTAATTAGAAAGATTGACTCACACGTTTTTATTAATATTATTAATTCTGAAGGAGTGACAGGAAACTTCTATCAAGAACCAATAGAATAAAAAAGGCGAAAGCCTTTTTATTTTGCATTGTAATCATTAAGAAAAGATTTAAAGATTTGAAGATGAAGTTGTTCATCTTCAATAATGCGATAGAGTATTTTTTGAATTGTTTGATTGTATATACAATTCATTTGTTTTTGATAAATATCAATAGCATGCTGTTCTTGGATAATCGCATTTTCTAAAAGAGATTGTAAATGATAGGGATAAACATTATAACCAGGACTCCAATATTCTAGATAACCTTGTTGACAATCCCATAGACGAGGATCAGTTCCTAATTGATAAGCTAATTGAGCAAAGATATCTAAATGATGCATTTCTACAATGCTTATCTTTTCCATAGCTTCAGATAGTTCTGGCCAAGTATCCATTAAAATAATATGGTTGTAGAAATATAGACTGACAGCGTTCATTTCTGAATGTAAACCACCTAAATTTGAAAGCATCATAGATGCGTATTGAGGATTAGGTTGTATATTTTGAATTTTAGGATAGGGTTTATTAATTAAATAGTTCATAAAAATAACCTCCATACTCTAATGTATGAAGGTTATTTTTATTTATTCTTATGTTTTTTCAAAACCGACACGATGAGCACCACTCAATAAAGTAATTTGACCACATGCTTCAAATCCATGTTTTGTTAAGAAACGTTGCATAGATAAATTATCTTTATGAGTATCAATACGAATACTTTGAATGTGATGATTTTGACATTCTTTTATTGCATACATCAATAATTGATGAGCTACATTTTGACCTTTATATGCTTCATCCACAACAATTCTATGAATCACAGCGTAAGGTTGATTTGCTGTTTTCCATGCACCATCAATGATATGATAAGTAGGTTCATCTTCAATTGCAAAATACATAGTTCCAATTATTTTTGTATCTTCAATGACATAACTTTTTCCCTGATTGATATCTTGAATAATATCATCGGCTTGTGGATAACCATCTTGCCACTGATCTATACCAGCTTTTTTAAAATAAGACTGAGCTTGATGAATAAGTGTCATAATGTCTTTAACATCATCAAGCGATGATTTTCTTATTTCCATATTGTTCTCCTTAAACTATAAATAATGATATCATGATATTGAAAATTTTTATAAGCATGTTCATATAAATATCCTTCTTTAACAAATTGATTGGCTTCAAGCACATGACAGGATGCCAGATTTTCTACAAAAACTTCAGCATATATTTTATGAATATGATAATTTTCAAAAACATATGAACAAAAAAGTTTAACAGCCTGTTTCATAATACCTTTATTGGCATAGGCAGGATGAAGCCAATAGCCTAATTCACAATTATGCACATAAATATCATTGTGCAAAGTCCCACCAATACATCCCACACATATTCCATCAACAACAATGCCAAAATCCAATCCATGATTTTCTAATGAATGAGTGATAAATGACATCGCATGATCGAGAGTATATGGGTAAGGGAAGGAATTTCTTAAATAGTTTCCAATACTTCGTTCATTAGCATGATAAGCTAATTGACATGGATCAATTTGATCCAATGTTTTTAACTCAATAATCATGAATCCTCCTATGGTAAAGGCTTTTCACTGGCAAGATATAAATCATACCATTGTTGACGTGTCAAATGAACATCACATGCCTGTACCATTTCTTGAAGGTGAACAGGAGAAGTTGTTCCCATAATGGGTTGCATACAGGCAGGATGACGAAGTAACCATGCAATCGCAATTGCACTTTTTGTCACATGATATTCTTTAGCAAGTTCTTCCATAACACTATTTAACTTTTCATAGTTAGGATGATCAATAAAACATCCTTCTGCCCATGAAGCTTGAACAACACTCCAAGGTTGAATTGTGATGTCATGTAGACGACAATAATCTAAAACACCACCATCTTTATCTTGAGCCCAAGCTTCTTTCATGTTCATATTTAAACCAGAATCAATCATTACAGAGTGAACAATAGACAATTGAAGCTGATTAATAATAATAGGATGTTTTAAATACTTTTGTAAAAGTTCGATTTGTAGAGGTGTATGATTAGAAACACCAAAATATTTGACTTTTCCACTTTCATATAATTCATCAAAAGCTTCACTAACTTCTTGAGGATCACATAAGGCATCAGGACGATGTAATAATAAAATATCTACATAATCTGTCTGTAATCTCTCTAAAGAATTTTGAACGCTTTGTAAAATATGTTCTTTAGAAAAATCATAACGTTTTCCGGGAACAATTCCACATTTTGTCTGAATAATCATTTTTTGACGATATTCAGGATGTCTTTTTAAAACTTCACCAAAAATAGCTTCTGATTGACCAGCACCATAAATATCTGCATGATCAAAGAAATTGATACCTGATTCTAACGCTGTTTCAATCAGTTTTTCAACTTCATCAACGCTCTTATCAGCAATACGCATACATCCTAAAGCAAGACGTGATGCTTTTAAATTTGTTTTAGGTATTTGAAAATAATCCATAATTTGAACCTCCTGTTGTTATTATATAAAATAATGATTATAATGTAAAAGAGAATGAAATGACTTTTTAAATATTTTTA
Organism: uncultured Massilimicrobiota sp.; assembly: GCA_944326805.1. Lineage (GTDB taxonomy): Bacteria > Bacillota_I > Bacilli_A > Erysipelotrichales > Coprobacillaceae > Allocoprobacillus. The sequence continues at coordinate 8,518 of CALVFK010000011.1, forward strand.
GGGAGGTTATATGGTTTATCATATTGTGAATATTGTTGTTTATATTATTTCAATAGCTCTAGCAATGATTGGTTTAAGCTGTTTTCGTTTTGATCAATATATAAGAAAAGGAAAAGAAAGAGAATTTCATATCTTTTTTATAGTTACATCTATTGCCTTAGGCTATTTATTTGCATCTTTTATATTATCTTTTGGAAGTTTAAGTTTTCAATTCTAAATGAGAAGTTTTAACATATATAATATTGATGAAAAAAATATATGTAAAACTTCTTTTTGTTTGTTCACTTCTATTGATTATTGGATGTTTTCGTTATCAGGAAGCATTGACGTGGTTAGATTTTCAATATCAAGTAAAACAACAAGAAAAGATTGTTCAAGTTCAAACATCAAATCAAGTGATATCAATCCCGTTAGAAGAATATCTTATTGGTGTTATTGCCGGGGAAATGCCAGTAAGTTTTGAAAAGGAGGCACTGAAGGCACAGGCAGTAGCAAGTCGTACTTTTGTTTTATCAAGGAATTTAAAGGTAGATAATACGACAAATTCACAAGTATATTTAAATGAAGAGAAGATGAAAAAGAATTGGGGAAAAGAGTACAAACAAAATAGAAAGAAAATAGAAGAGGCTATTCAAGAAACCAAAGGTGAAGTCATGACTTATCAAGGTGAATATATTTCTGCTTTGTTTTTTTCTAGCAGCAATGGAAAGACTGTTAATAGTGAGGATTATTTTACTGGAGAAGTTGCTTATTTAAAAGCTGTAGATAGCCATTGGGATACAAGTATTGATCCTCATAATACAAGAAAAAAGACTTTTACAAAAAAACAATTAGCAGATATTTTTAATGTTGTACCAGAAAATATTCAAATCACCTCTCATACATCAAGTGGCTATGTTCAACAGGTTACAGTAAATCAAAAAACATATACGGGTAGAGAAATCAGGGAAAAGCTATCTTTACCATCTTCATGTTTTCAAATTGAATTTTCATCTAATGGTTATACTTTTATTACTCAAGGGAATGGTCATGGCGTAGGAATGAGTCAATATGGAGCACAAGCTATGGCTTTAGAAAATAAGAATTATCAAGATATTTTACACCATTATTATCAAAATATTGAAATTAAAAGTATAGACTCTTAACTTTTGTTCATACTTAAGTTGAGGTGAAAGCATGAAGAAAAGATCTTTTCATTATAAGAAAGTCCTAGGAATCTCATTAGCATTGGCTTTATTTTTAGGTGGTATTGGTATTGTTCAAAATATTTTAGATGAACGTACAAAGAGTTTTGAAGATGAAACAGTTGTAAAAGTAGATGAAAACAAAACGCAGGAAACAAAGAAAGAAGAAAAGAAAGTAGAAACATTAAAATCACCAGTTAAAGATGGCATTGGTATTGTGAGATATTATTATGATAAAGATGATGATTCTTCTAAACAGGAACAATCATTAATTTTGTTTGAAGATGTTTATCGACCAAATCAAGGTGTAGATTATGCAAATAAAAATGAAATCTTTGATGTAATGGCAGCTATTAGTGGAACAGTGACAAAGAAAACAAATGATCCGGTTTTAGGATGGGTTGTCACTATCACAAACAGTGATAACATCTCAACCACATATGAGTCTTTATCAAAAGTATCTGTTGAGTTAAATCAAGAAGTCAAGCAAGGAGATATTATAGGAAAAAGTGGAGAAAATGTATATGAAGCAGATTTAAAAAATCATTTACATTTTATTCTACAAAAAGATGATCAATTGTATAATCCAGAAAAATTTATTGGACAAACACTGGATATGATTAAGTAAATTTAGGTTCTTATGAATCTAAATTTTTTTAAATTATTCACATAAATTTCATACATTTATTATATTATCTTTGAGATAGATATTGTGTTTGTAGAAAGATAAAAATTATGTTGATAACGTAATAATTTTTTCTTGTAATTAATAGGAAAAATGATACAATAGAAATGCTTATAGGAGGAATGTTCAATGAAATTATCAAAGGAAATTGGGATTGACTTAGGAACTGCTAACATTCTTATTTATGTTAAAGGGGAAGGGATTGTCGTAAATGAACCTTCTGTAGTGACTATCAATACTGAAACAAATAAACCTATCGCAGTTGGAGAAGAAGCAAGAGATATGCTTGGAAAAACACCAGGTAAATTTCAAGCTATTCGTCCTTTAAAAGATGGGGTTATCGCAGATTTTCAAATTACTGAAATATTATTAACTCACTTTATTAATAAATTAAATTTAAAAGGAGTATTCTCTAGACCAACAATCTTAATTTGTTGTCCATCAAATATTACTTCTATCGAAAAGAGTGCTATTCAAGATGTTGCTTTAAGATGTGGAGCTAAACGTGTTTATATTGAAGAAGAACCAAAAGTTGCAGCTATTGGAGCTGGATTAGACATTTCTAAACCATCTGGAAATATGGTTATTGATATTGGTGGAGGAACAACAGATATTGCTGTTCTTTCATTAGGTGATATTGTCACAAGTACATCTTTAAAAATAGCTGGAGATAAGATGGATGCTGAATTAATTAAATATGTTAAAGATAAATATAAATTATTAATCGGAGACCGTACAGCAGAAGAAATTAAGATGACAATTGGTAGTGCTTATGAAGCTGATCCTAAAGATGTAATGGATGTAAGAGGTAGAGATTTAGTAACAGGTTTACCTCATACAATTCAATTAAACGCTAAAGAAACTCAAGAAGCATTAGAAGAATGCTGTATGACAATTTTACGTTCTACAAAACAAGTTCTTGAACAGACACCACCTGAATTATCAGCAGATATTGTAAATAAGGGTATATTCTTAACTGGTGGAGGAGCTTTACTTCATAACTTAGATAAATTCTTAGAAGAAGGTTTAGGAGTTCCTGTATTTGTTGCTGAAAATGCTCTTGACTGTGTCGCTGAAGGTTGTGGAGTTATGTTAGAAAATACTCAATATTTACAGTAATCTTTAAAGTATCATCATTATGGTGATACTTTTTTCTTATTTTGTAAAAAAATAGATTTTTGAAAAGGTTTTGTTAAAATGATTAACAGAGGTGATAAAAGTGGGGAAAAAGAAGTATTTTTTCTTTGATATTGATGGAACATTAGCTGTTGGAACTCCGGGTGATCAATATGTTCCTGAATCAGCTAAAAGAACGATTCAAGAACTAGAATCTAGAGGACATTTTGTAGCTATTGCGACAGGAAGAAGTTATGCTATGGCAGTCAATCATATGAAAGAATTAGGATTTAAAAATATGGTGAGCGATGGTGGAAATGGTATTACAATTAATGAGAAGTTAATTGAAATTAAACCATTAGATTATGATAAATGTTTAGCCTTAATTGATGAATGTAAGGAAAAAGGCTTTATTTGGGCGATTTCACCAGATAATGAGACAAGACGTTTAGCACCAGATCAGCGTTTTTATGATTTTACACATGATATTTATATGGATACAGTTGTAGAAGAAGGATTGGATCCAAGACATTATGATCAAATATATAAGGTTTATATTGCTTGTTTTGCTCCAGAAGAACAAAAACTTGAAACACTAAAAGAACTTCCTTGGTGTCGTTTCCATAAAGAATATTTATTTGTTGAACCAGGTGATAAATCAGTAGGTATTAAAGCTATTGTTGATCATTTTGGTGGAGATTATAAAGATGTTGTTGTTTTTGGTGATGAGAAAAATGATTTAAGTATGTTTAGTGATGAATGGACTTCTATTGCAATGGGAAATGCAATTGATGAGTTAAAAGAAAAAGCAACATATGTTACAGATGATGCTGATAAAGATGGCATATATAAAGCGTGTCAACATTTTGGATGGGTGGATTAAATGAGTAGAAAAGTTATATTTTTTGATATTGATGGTACATTGTTTTGTCCAGAATTTGGTTGTATTACTGATGAGGTAAAACAAGCTATTAAAGATGTACAAGATAAGGGACATTTATGTTTTGTAGCAAGTGGTAGACCTTATGGATTCATTGCAGAAAATGTAAAGGAAATAGGATTTGATGGTTATGTACTTGCTAATGGGGCTAATGTCAAATATCATAACCAAGATTTAACAGCAAGATATTTAAATTCTCAAAATGTTCAGGAACTTATTTCAAAACTTAAAAACAGAAATATAGAATATATTCTACAAACACCAACCTTATGTTATTTAGATAAGTCAAATCAGTGTTTATTAGATTTCTACTCACATTGTAATATAGATTTTCATAATCTATGTCATGATTACAATGAAGATGAAGTGATACAAAGAACAGTAAAAATAGAATCATGGACAAAAAATCAAGAAGAATTAGATTATGCCATTTCATGTTTTCAATCTTTCTTGTATGAATTACATCCAGATCATCATAGCTTAGAAATTTATTCAAAAGAAGTATCTAAAGCAACAGGAATATTAGATGTATTACATGAATTGAATATTGATGTGAATGATAGCTATTGCTTTGGAGATGGACCTAATGATATTGAAATGTTTGAAACTGTTGGTCATCCCATAGCAATGGCAAATGCGATTGATGAGATTAAACAAAGAGCAGAAATCATATGTCCAAGTGTTCAAGAAAATGGGGTTGCTGTACAATTAAAGAAGATGTTTATCATTTAAAAACTAGCTATTTAAATTTGATAAGGCTAGTTTTTTATATGCTTATTTTGATAGTTATAGAAAAGTGAGGGGTAAGTGAGGGGTAAGTGAGGGGTTAACTATGTGAAAAACGGAGTAGTATAATACTATTTATTAATGGTATAATATATAATAATGGAAGGAGGAATCTGTTTTGTTGCCAGAAGTTATAACGTTAGATTTTTTGTGTAATTCTCAAGAAAGTCAATATCTAGATAGAAAAAGTGCAAAAATTAAACCTGCAGATATTGCTAGGCATATAGTTGCTTTTGCTAATGCAAATGGCGGTATATTAGTAGTAGGTGTAGAAGATGATGGTAAAGTTACAGGGTTTAACTATACAAGTGCAAAAAATATTAATGATTTTAGAGAAGTACCATTCTCTATGTGTAGGGGTAATGTCAGTTTTGAGTGTGAAGAACAAAAAGTAACAGTAGGAAATCAAGAATATTCAATTTTAATTTTTTATATTAATCCAAGTAATGACAAAGTTATAAAAACTTTAGAGGGTAAAGTTTATCTAAGAGTTGGTGATAAATCTAAATTATTAAATCATGAACAGGTTACTCAACTTGAATATGACAAAGGAGAAAGGTATTTTGAAGATTTGATTGTAGAAGATTCATCGTTTGAAGATGTTGATATAGAATTACTTGATCAATATATTCATATTTTGAATACATCATTAACTGGGGAAGAAGTACTGGAAGCGAGAGGATTGTACAGAAAAGGGCATTTGACAAATGCAGGAGTACTTCTATTTTCAAAATTTCCAACTAAATTTCTACCAAATGCTAGATTAAGATTAATCAAATATGATGGATTGAAAATGGAAACTGGTAAAAGATTAAATATTGTTAAAGAAATTAATTTTGAAAAACCAATACCTAGAGTTATTCAAGAAGTTCGTCAAGCTATAAATTTACAGCTGAGAGAATTTCAATATTTAGACGAGAATGGTTTATTTAAAATTATACCAGAATATCCAGAATTTGCATGGTTTGAAGGGATAGTGAATAGTTTAACTCATAGAAATTACTCAATTAGAGGAGATCATATAAGAGTATCATTGTATGATGATAGATTAGAAATATTTAGTCCAGGGAAATTGCCTAATATTGTTAATCTTGATAATATGTTGAATACGAGATATTCTAGAAATCCAAGAATAGCAAGAGTTTTGAGTGAGTTTGGTTGGGTAAAAGAATTGAATGAAGGGGTAAAGCGTATATATGATGAAATGCAAATGTATTATCTTAATTCTCCTATATATTCTGAGCCTAATGGAAATTCAGTTTTATTAGTTTTAGAGAACAGTATAACTTCAAGACAATTACGTAATGATGATAAAATTGCATTGTTAATTAGTGAAAATAAGATTAAAGATTTAAATGAGTATGAAATAAAAATTATACAATATTTAATGGTTAATCAGTTAATAACAGTGAAAAAGACTAAGGAGTTATTAGGGCGAGGAGATACTTTATCTAGAAACCAATTAAATTCTTTATTGGCAAAAAAATTAATTGAATGGCATGGGACGAATAAAAGTGATCCAAATCAATTTTATTCGTTAGTAAGCAAGAGAGAAAAAGTGAGGGGTAAGTGAGGAGTAAGTGAGGGGTACCCCTCAAAATTTAAGAAATTTAAGTGAAAAACTATATAAAAATGATTGAAAAATGTTTCATATGATAGATATATTGATAAAAGAGCTAAATATAAGGCTCTTTTTATTTAAAAAACCTAATAATAAAAGTGAGGGGTTAATGAGGGGTAAGTGAGGGGTATTCCTTAGAAATATATAAAAAGAACAGAAATATTAAAATTCTGTTCATAGTGATATTACATAAATAATACAGCAGCAAACATAAAAAGCAAAGATAGACTTGCAATAAGTAAAGCATAGTTAAATCCTGTTTTTTGTTGAACTTCATTTCTAATACCAAAAGCTAAAGAGAAAACAAATAGAAATGGCAAAATAAACCAAGTCAGATATATCAGAGTATAAAAGCCATCATTATGAAATAGTTCACTTAGCATCATTTGTATCCTTATCTAAAAGTTCAACAAAGATTTGATCAAGTTCAGGTAAAGCCTTTTTTAAAATAATTGGTCTACCATGAGGATTAAGAAAACAATGTAAACTTTTACCAATAGCAACAACTTCATTTTTAACCTTCATTGTATATTTTATTTCTAAACGTGTTCCTTTATATGAAGATATTCCTGTTTCAATCGTTATAAGATCTGGGAATGTTGTACTTTTTTTATAGTCACATTGAACACCAATAACAGGAGAACTAATACCCAGTTCTTCCATTTTATCATAACCAAAACCTATATGATTTAAAAAATCCACACGGGCTTCTTCCATAAAACGAATATAGTTAGAATGATGAGTAATTTGCATTTTATCTGTTTCATAGTATTGTATTTGATGTGTATATGTGTGCATAGAAAAACTCCTTTCTTCTTTACTATCATTATATCGAAAGAGAGTAAGCTATTCAAATCTATTTTTTTAATTGAAAGTTTAATATTTATGAACTTTATTTTAAAAATATGAAATTTTTTATTGCATTAAGGGTAGAAATATGTATAATAAAGTTGTTTGATTTTTTGAATTAAAAGTTTAGTATAGTGACACGGAGGCAAAATATGGACATTGGAAAGAAACTTAAGGATTTACGCATAAAAAATGATTTAACTCTAGAAGAATTGGCTTCAAGAAGTGAATTAACAAAAGGTTTTCTTTCACAAGTAGAAAGAAACTTAACCAGTCCAAGTATCTCTACACTAGAAGATTTATTAGAGGCACTAGGCACCAATTTATCGGATTTTTTTCAATCTGACCAAGAAGAAAAAATAGTATTTCATACGCAAGATTTCTTTGTCGATGAAAAAGAGGAATATACGATAGAATGGGTGATTCCTAATGCTCAAAAAAATGAGATGGAACCAATATTATTAACTATTCATGGACATGAAAGAAGTAAGGAAATGGAATGTCATAATGGTGAGGAATTTGGTTATATATTAAAAGGAAATGTTACACTTGTTTGTGGGACAAAGAAATATAGATTAAAAGCGAAAGAAACGTTTTATATGGATGGTAAAAAGAGTCATTATTTTATTAATAATGGATCAAGTGATGCCAAAATATTATGGGTTACAACACCACCTATGTTTTAGATGAAGGGAGTATGATTATGGATAAAAAGAAGTTGATACAATTTCGTAATATTGTCAAAGAATTTGATGGACAAATTGTTTTAAAAGGGGTCAATCTTGATATTTATGAAAATGAGTTTGTGACTTTGTTAGGACCTAGTGGTTGTGGGAAAACGACTTTATTAAGAATACTAGGAGGATTTTTAGATGCGACAGAGGGAGAAGTTATTTTTGATGGTGAAGAAATTAGTCAAGTGCCACCACATAAAAGAGAATTAAATACAGTTTTTCAAAAATATGCTTTATTCCCTCATATGAGTGTTTATCAAAATATTGCTTTTGGTTTAAAAATTAAAAAGATGAGTAAAGATGTTATTGAACAAAAAGTCATGAAAATGTTAAAGCTCATTGGTTTAGAAGGCTATGAAAATAAAAATGTAACACTTTTGTCAGGAGGACAACAACAGCGTGTTGCGATTGCCAGAGCATTGGTGAATGAGCCAAAAGTTCTATTATTGGATGAACCTTTAGGAGCATTGGATTTAAAGTTAAGAAAAGAAATGCAGTATGAATTAAAAAGAATCCAACAAGAAGTAGGAATTACATTTATCTTTGTAACACATGATCAAGAAGAAGCATTAACAATGTCAGATAAGATTGTCGTTATGAAAGATGGAGAGATTCAACAGGTTGGAACACCTGAAGAAATTTATAATGAACCAGAAAATAGATATGTAGCGAACTTTATTGGAGAAAGTAATATTATTCCAGGTGTAATGTTAGAAGATTACAAAGTTAAATTTGATGATATCGTTTTTGATTGTGTTGATTTTGGTTTTAAGGAAAAACAACCTGTAGATATTGTGATTAGACCAGAAGATATTGATATTGTTGATGTCAATCAAGGAAAAATGACAGGTGAAGTTTTAAGTGTTCTATTTAAAGGTGTCCATTATGAAGTCATGGTGGAAACAGTACCGGGAACAAGTGTGACAGTGAACATGCACGTTATTAAAAATCATGATGTCACTTCTGAAAATGGTAAAGAAAAAATCAGTGCTAATGATTTTTATGTGGATATTGAGGATGTTAAAGCATTGGATGATGCTGAAATTATTGCTCGTGCTGATGCTCAGGCATGGAACCCAGAAACAGATGATTATATTTCTATTAGTAAAATTGATTATGATTTAAAAGAAGAATTAGGAGAATATACAGTGATGTTCTCTACTTCAAGTGGAACATCTGTTGAAAGAAAAATTATTGTTGTAAATCAGCCAGTTGTTAAAAATGTAAAAGCAAATGAAGGAGTTATGGCTTTTAATTTCTTTAAGACAGTGGATGAGTTAGAAGAATCTGTAGCGTTTGAAACAGATTTGAAAACGTGGGCTAATGCTCAAGGATGGAAATTAAATGATGAAGATGAATCAGTAGATATTTATGTTGATTATGATTTTGATCCAGAACATATTGAAGAAGGAACATATAAGGTTACATTCTCAACTGAAGGTAGAGAATTAAAGATTCATACAACTGATTATGTGGAAGAAGGTAAAGAGGTCGGTATTACATTCTTCCCTGAAGATATTCATGTGATGGAGAAGATGGAATTCTAATGAAACGTTTTTCACAATTAGCATGGCCTTATATGATATGGGTTGTCTTAATGATTTTATTACCAATGTTGTTGATTCTTGTTTATTCATTAACAACAAGTGGAAATGAAATTGTTAATTTTACCTTTACGTTTGCTCATTTTCAAAAGTTTTTTACCGACCCAGATTTCTTACTTGTTTTATGGCGTTCATTGACGATTGCTGTTAAAACAACAATAATCTGTGTAATTTTAGGTTATCCAGTAGCATATTTTATCGCAAGAAGCAGTGACCGTGTTCGCAATATTCTTGTTTTAGCTATTACATTACCTATGTGGATTAATATGTTAGTGAGAACATATGCGTGGATAGGGATACTTTCTGATGGAGGTATTGCTCAAACAATTCTTGGTTTTTTTGGACTTAAAGATATGGAACTATTATATACAGAGGGTTCTGTATTGCTTGGTATGGTTTATAATTTTATTCCATTTATGATTTTACAGATTAATACGTCTTTATGTAAAATGGATAAATCTTTATTAGAAGCCAGTGCTGATTTAGGAGCAAATAAAGTTCAGACATTTTTACGTGTCACTTTCCCATTATCTTTATCAGGTGTTGTCAGTGGGATTACTTTAGTCTTTTTACCAGCTGTTAGTTCATTCTTTATTCCTAAATTACTTGGTGGAGGACAGTTCTTCTTAATTGGTAATGTCATTGAAAATCAATTTATTACTGTTGGAGAATGGAACTTTGGTAGTGCGATTTCAATGATTATGGCTGTTATTATGATGGTTTGTATGTATGCAATTAGAAAGATTGATGAACATAATAGTGGAGGAGGGAATCAGGAATCATGAAAAAAGAAAAAAGAATTATTGGTAAAGTTTTAATGATTCTCATGATTTTATTCTTCTATTTACCAATTGTATTTATGATTATTTTCTCTTTTAATGAAAGTAAGTCACTAACAAACTTTACAGGATTTAGTTTCAACTGGTATGAAAAATTATTCCAGAATAGAGATATGATGGAATCTTTGTATGTGACAATTACAGTCGCTGTGATTGCGACAGCTGTATCGACATTAGTAGGAACAATTAGTGCTATTGGTTTATCAAAATCAAGCAAGATTGTTAAAAAGATTATGATGCAGCTTAATGATTTTCCTATTATGAATCCAGAAATTGTGACAGCGATTGGATTGATGTTATTGTTTATTACATTTCATATAGAACGTGGTTTTATGACAATGTTACTTGCACATATTACATTTTGTATACCTTATGTTATTTTAAGTGTCATGCCTAAAATTCGTTCATTGGATCCTAACCTTGCAGATGCTGCAATGGATTTAGGAGCGACACCATGGCAGGCTCTTACAAAAGTGCTTGTGCCACAAATTATGCCAGGTATTATATCTGGAGCTTTGATTGCCTTTACAATGTCATTTGATGATTTTATCATATCGTACTTTGTAACAGGGGGAGGGGTTAAAAACTTAAGTATCATGGTCTATACGATGAGTAAAAGAGTTAACCCAACAATTAATGCAATATCTACGCTTGTCGTAGTATTGATTACGATAGTCCTTGTGATTATCAATGTCGTACCACTCATTAAATCAAGAAGGGAGAAAAAAGATGAAAAAGTTATTAACTAGTTTATTAGCAGTTGCGACAATGTTTACTTTAACAGCATGTGGTGGGGGTTCAAATGAAGATAAGCCATATGCAGGACAAGAATTACATCTTTATAACTGGGGAGAATATATGGGTGAAAACTTTATCTCTGGTTTTGAAGACTTAACAGGAGCTACAGTTGTTGTGGATTATTTTGATTCAAATGAGGCTATGTATATTAAAGTAGCTAATGGAGAACCATATGATATTTTGGTTCCTAGTGATTACATGATTGAAAGATTAATTCAAGAAGATTTAATTCAAAAATTAGATAAAGAGAAAATTACATGTATGGATGAATTGGTAGAAGATATTAAAGGTTTACCATATGATCCAAACAATGATTATTCAATTCCTTATTTCTGGGGGACAGTAGGAATTGTTTATGACAAAACAAAAGTCAGTGAAGCCGATTTAGAAAAAGAAGGATATAATATTTTCTTAGATACAAAATATAAAGGAGATATTTATTTATATGATTCTGAACGTGATTCATTTATGATGGCTTTAAAAGCATTAGGTTATTCAATGAATACAAAAGATGAAAAAGAATTAGAAGCAGCTTATAACTGGTTAGTGAAATGCGTTGAAACAATGGAACCAGAAATTGTCACTGATGAAATCATTGATAATATGGCTCAAGGTAGAAAAGCTTTAGGTTTAATTTATTCTGGAGATGCTGCTAATATCATGAGCGAAAATGAAAATATAGGATTCTATATGCCTGAAACAGGAACAAACTTATGGAGTGATGCAATGGTTATTCCTAAGAATGCTGAAAATGTAGAATTAGCACATGAATTTATTAATTATGCTTGTAGTTATGATGCAGCTATGGATAACTCTAGTTTTGTAGGATATACTTCTGCAAATCAGGAAGTGATGGATGAATTAGCAAATGGTGATTTTGAAGGAATCAATGCTTATGTACCAAGAACTGGTAATGATAAAGATGAAGTTTTTGAATATGATGAAGCAACTCGAAAAATCATTTCAGATTATTTTAGTAAAGTAAAAATCGCAGCTTCAAATGCTCAATAAAGATAGGGAAGATTGGCCTATGGCTAATCTTCTTTTTTTGATAGATGAATCATGGACGGCTAACATAGAGCATGTTATAATTTGAGATGTTGAGGTCAAAGATAGAATTGGTTTATGGACATAGAGAGGAATGAATGATATGGATGATATGATTCAATATGATTTTTGTAAGCCTTATTTGATGGTAGATGAGTATATTTTATGGAAAGGAAAACCAGAAAAAGGGCATTTGATTACAGGTAATGATGTTATTGTGAGTTTATTTGGAATTGTATGGTTGTTTTTCTGTTTGAATTTTATAAGAGTTATATTCATGCAACCTACATTATTTTTGATTATATGGATGATACCTTTTGTTTGTGTTGGTTTATATATGGCTTTTGGAAAAATAATTCAAAAGATATATTTAAGAAATAAAACATTTTATGTGATTACCAATAAAAAATTAATGATAAAAAAAGGTCATAAAATACAAATATATAATGGAAATGATTTGCCTCCAATGGAAATCAAGATTCATAATAATGGACTGGGAACCATTATTTTCAGAGAATTTGTTTATACAGGAAGAAGACATTATCATAGATATATTATGTTAGAAAATCTTATAGATGTTGTACAGGCACAAAATGCTATTGAAGTCATGAAAGGGAATAAATCATGAAAGGAATTATTGTTTATGGGAGTCAGTATGGAACAACAAAACAATATGCCAAAGAATTATCTAAACAAACAGGATTACCAATAGAAAATGAACAAAATTTGGTCACAATAGATCATTATGATTTTGTTGTTTATTTAGGTGGTTTGTATGCGGGAGGATTGAAAGGCTTTAAAAACTTTCAAAAGAAAATACATTCAAATATAAAATTAATGATAGGCACAGTAGGCTTAGCTGATGTAACAGATGAAAAAAACATTCAAAATATCAGACAGTCTTTGAAGCATCAAATACCACAATCGTTATGGCATTCCATAACAATATATCATTTACGTGGAGGTATTGATTATTCCAAATTAAATTTGAAACATAAGACAATGATGAGCCTTTTGTATAAAATGCTCAAAAAGAAATCACGAGAAAATATGTCAGCTGAAGATTTAGCTATGATTGAAACATATCATAAGCAAGTTAATTTTGTCGATTTTGAAATGTTAAAACCTATAATTAAAGATATTAAAAATATGATAAAAGAGGATTTATGATGAGAAGAAAATATAAAAAGAAATTTATAAAACTATTTATTGCTTTGATTATTGCTGCTGGTGGTTATGTTGGTGTTGAATATCATCAATCAACAGTTTCTTATGCAAGTGATCTTGAAGATATTCCAGAATATGA
>CALVFK010000012.1 GCA_944326805.1 uncultured Massilimicrobiota sp.
CCTGCACCAGCCTGATAAGTAGAAACAATAATTCTTTCAACATCAAAATATTCATTTAAACGGTTTAATGCACTGACCATTTGAATTGTTGTACAGTTTGGATTAGCAATAATTCCTTTATGTTCCTTTAAAGCATAAGCATTGACTTCTGGAACAACTAATGGAACATCAGGATCCATTCTAAAATGTGATGTATTATCAATATTGATACATCCGGCCTTTACAGCATAAGGCATATACTTTTCTGAAATACTACCTCCAGCACTCCAGAAAGCCACTTCAATACCTTCAAAAGAATTTTCAGTTAATTCTTCCACAACAAATTTATGCCCTTCATATTCAATGACTTTTCCTGCACTTCTTGCAGAAGCTAATAATTTTAAACTTTCAAAAGGGAAATGAAACTGAAAAATACATCTCAACATTTCTCTCCCAACAGCACCTGTAGCACCGACAATCGCAACTTTATATGTTTTCATTTTAATAATCCTCCTAACCTAAGAATGCTTCATGTAATAAAACTTGAGCTTTTTTGACATCATCTCGATCAATATAACAAGATATATTAATTTCACTACAAGATGTCATTTCGACATTAATATCATGACTCATCAATGTATTATAAACTTTTTGGAACATGCCTTTATTATTTTTGATTCCTACACCAATGACAGCGACTTTTCCAATATTTCCTCTGACAATTGTTTTCTTTGCCTGTAAAGTCTCTTTTAAATCATTAATAACTTCAACAACAGCAGGAACATCCTTATCATTAATAATTAAAGAAATATCCATTCTTCCACCACCAACTAATGCCTGATTAAAGACATTGACGTTGACATTGGCATCAGAAATTTTTTCAAAAAGTTCACCAGCACCATTGATTTTGGCATCTACACCTACAAGTGTAATACGGGCTTCATTTTGTGAACCTGTAATACCTGATATAATGAATTGATTTAAATGATCTTTCATAATTTTTTCATCTCCTAATACATATGTTCCCTGACTTTCATCGAATGAACTTCTGGCATGAATCACAATATCATGTTTAGCAGCCAGTTGTACACAACGATGATTTAAAACTTTCGCTCCATTATTGGAAAGCTCCAGCATTTCAGCATAGCTGATATAGTTCAGTTTCTTCGCATCGGGAACAATACGGGGATCAGCTGTATAAATCCCATTAACATCACTATATATTTCCACTTCATTGGCATCAATGGCGACACCAATAGCGACGGCAGATAAATCACTGCCACCACGTCCTAGAGTCGTAATCTTACCATTTTGTGAATATCCTTGAAATCCGGGACATATGACAATATCAGCATTTTTCAGTTTATCTAATATATGTTTCCCTTCAACCGTTGTAATGGTAGCATTTTGATGATGAGAATCTGTCAAAATACCAAGTTCAGCATTTGTGACAGTTTCTACAGTATAACCTTTTTTAGCCAATTCACTTTTGACAACGAGTGTAGAAATTGTTTCACCGATACTTGTTAAACGATCGATTTCTTCATCTGTCAATTGATCCGTATGCACAATGGATAAGAGGGTATCTGTCGCATAAGGATCATCATAACGTCCCATTGCACTGACGACAGCGACCACTTTATTTCCTTTATCATGTTCACGAATAATATTTTTATACATATGTTCACGTGTTTCAATACTACGTGTTGAGGTTCCACCAAATTTTTGAACAATTATCTTCATGTTATATTAACCCCTTACCTTCAATAAATTATAAGATTCATTTTGAAGTTGATGTTTTAAATCATTCAGTTCAATAGGATTTGTAATATAGATATGATCGTGATCTTGAGAGTAATACATCTCATAATCAATATCTAATGGATGATCACATCTGATATAATATTTAGAATATGTAATTGGAAAAATATCTTCAACATATTGATATTGGTACTGCCACATCGTTGGCTGATGTGTTTTGATAATATCGCTGACAACAGCACTGGCAGTGACATAACGTCCTGCACCTTTTCCATAAAAAATAACATTTTCTAAATAATTACAAGTGATTTCTACTACATTATATGCTTGATTGACATTAGCAACCATGTCTTTTATACCAATTAATGTTGGAGAAACATCAATACCATAACCATTTTCTAATTTTTTAGCTTGAGCAATCAATTTAATACGATATCCTAATTTTTTAGCATAATCGATATCTTTCTTTGTCACATCACGAATACCTGTACATTGAATCTTATGAAAATCAAAGAAAATTTCAAAAGCATTCATCGCCAGAATACAAATCTTATGAGCAGCATCTTTGCCATCTAAATCTAAACTGGCATCTGCTTCTACATATCCTAATCCATCAGCAATCGTTAAAGCTTCTTCAAAATCCAAATTATCCGTTTCCATTAACGTTAATATAAAATTTGTTGTTCCATTTAAAATACCTTCAATTTTTTCAATTTCATTAGCCACTAAATCTTCTTTGGCTGGAACAACAACTGGAATTCCACCACCAACAGCAGCTTCATAATAAATTTTTGATTGATATTTCATAGCCGTTTCAAAGATTTCCTGTCCGTCATGAGCAATCAAAGCCTTATTAGCAGTTACCACATGTTTTCCTTTTTTTAAGGCTTCTAAAATAATTGTTTTTGCAATGGTTGTACCACCAATCAATTCTACCACAACATCCACTTCATTATCATTTAAAACATCATGAAAATCTTGGGTATAAATAATGCCTTCAGGTAAAGTGACTTCATTTAAAGCACAACCATATTTAACGACAACTTCTTCTTGAATTAACTTTTCTAATCTTTTCTTTTGTTGTGTTAAAATATCTACAACACCAAATCCAACCGTTCCTAAGCCAATGACACCTATTTTCATACAATACCCCTCTCTAAAGAAAAAATCTCATTCATCATGAGATATAGTTTTAAAAATCACCAAACATCCTCATATGATCTATAATTAAGACATGAAGATGTCTTTTTTTATTATTGCATTGATAATATCATTTTTGTATATGTTTGTCAATTTATGAATAAATAATTTTGAAATAAGCGAAATAATATATTTTCTATTTCTTAAAAATAAAAAATTACTTCTCAATATCAAAAACACACTGAGCTAATGATGAAACCACTTTTTGAGCATGATTTTTGACTTCTTTTGGTGCATAATCAAAAGTATAACTATGCTTTATAACATCTAACATTGGTAAGTCATTATAATTATCACCAATACCATAAAGATCATCAATGGATAATTGAAAATAATCTTGAATGATTTTCATACCATGACCTTTAGAACATCCTTTCATGGCTAAATCTATATGTTGATTATTTTGATAGGCTTCAATCTGTTCACCATACTGATTGAGTATTTTTTGAGTCATTGTTTGGGCGATATCTAATTCATTTTCCTGATAATGAAAAGAAAATGCCTGAACATACTCATAGGGAAATTCATCGATAGAATAAATTTCTTGATCAAAAGCAAAATCATCAAATTTTGAATTAAGATGATATGTGACATCATTGTGGACAAGAGAGATATTTTGTCCTTGGGTAAGAGTATAAATTTCTTTTACGAGTGTCATTGGAATTTGACTTTCCAGGATGGGTTGAAAATCTTTGTTTAAAATCAAACCACCACTTAATAAAATATAAAAATCATATTCAATACCATAAGGTTTAGAAGGACGTAAAATACCACTCAAACTTCTTCCAGTACATACACCAAAGAGATGTCCTTTCTTTTGAAATGATTGAATGGCTTCTATATCTTTTTTATTCATATGGTCTTGAAACCATAATGTATTATCAAAATCACTTGCAAGTAACTTCATGTTTTCACCTCATGCATTATTATAGGGGAATTGATGAAGAAATACAAAGAGATTATCTCAAGTTTTGGTAAAAAAGACTTGTTTATGACGTTACGTCATCAATTATAATAAAAACAGGAGGGATGAAAATGGATAAAGAATATATGACAATAGGACAATTCGCTAAAAAAATGAAAACAACAGTAAGAACATTACAATTTTATGATCAAAAGGGATTATTAAAACCATCAATGCAAAGTGAAGGAGGGCGTCGACTTTATACTTATCAGGATATGATACAGTTACATCAGATTCAATCACTAAAATCTTTAGGTTTTTCTTTAGATGAAATTAAAAATCAGTTAGAAGTATTAGATACACCACAACAAGTCGTTCATGTCTTAAATCAACAAGCTTCATTGATTCAAGAAAAGATCAAACAATTAACAAAGGTTCATCAAGATATAGAAAATCTGAAAGAAGAAGTGATACAGATGCAAAGTGTTGATTTTAAAAAATATGCAGATATTATTGTCAATCTACAGATGAATAATGACAATTATTGGGTAATTAAATATTTTGATGAAAAGACAATGGACCATATTCGTCAACATTTTAATCAAGAAAGTGGACAAGAATTTATTAATCGCTTTCAACAATTATCTCAAAAAATCTTAGATTTACAAGAGCAAGGTGTTGATCCTTTAGATAAACGTGTTCAAGCATTAGCTGAGCAGTTCTGGAAAATGGTTGAAGAATTTACGAAGGGGGATATGAGTTTGTTGCCACAGTTGATGCAATTTGAACATTTGGATGATAACCATGATTTAGCTATACAACAAAATAAAGTGAATGCCTATTTACAACCGGCATTAGGTTTATATTTTGAAAAAGCAGGAATAAAGTTTGGAGATGAGTAATGTGAAGACAGTTATAAAAGTATCCCATGTCAGTCAAAGTTATGGTTCTTATCAAGTTTTAAATGATGTATCTTTTGAGGTTTATAAAGGGGAAATACTTGGCTTATTAGGAATGAATGGCGCAGGAAAAACCACAACATTAGAGTGTCTGGAAGGATTTTTAAAATATGAAGGAAATATTTCCATTGATGGACAAATAGCCATTCAATCACAAAATGAATCACTCCCTGCTTATATGAAAGTATCAGAAGCTATCACTTTATTTTCTCAGTGGAAAAAGGCATCTTTAGAACCCCAATTATTAAAAGCATTGGATCTTTTATCCATAATGAATAAACAATATCAGCAACTTTCTACAGGACAAAAAAGACGTTTGCATTTGGCTTTAGCTTTAATTGGACAACCTGATATTTTCATATTAGATGAACCAACAGCAGGTTTAGATGTAGCAGGACGTTTTGCTTTACATCAAATCATTCGCCAACTACAAAAAAAAGGTGTGACTATTGTCATAGCAAGTCATGATATGAATGAAGTTGAAAGTTTATGTCAGCGTATTGGTATTTTAAAACAAGGAAAAATGGTCTTTTTAGGAACGGTTGAGGACTTCACTTTACACATGGGAAAATGTTACCGTATTAAGGTTATCACGCAAGAGGGAGAAAATTTGTATACCACGCAGGATGTTCGACAGACTTTATCCCAGATTTTAGATGATTATCAAAAACGAAATCTAGAGATTTTAGATATGAATGTGAGTCGAGGAACATTGGAACAACACTTTATATCTATGGCAGGAGGTATCGAAAAATGAAAGCATTTTGTTATGGGGTGTGGATTCAATTTTTAATGGATTTACGAAGTCGTTCATTATTCATCACTTGTTATCTTGTGCCTTTATTATTCTTTTTCATGATGGGAAGTGTCTTTACATCCATCATGCCCGAATATCAAGACACACTTATTGCATCGATGACTATTATGAGTGTATCTATGGGGTCATTGTTAGGTTTATCATCTTCTGTTGTTCAAATTTATGGAACAACACTCCAAAAAACATATATGGCTAACTCTCTGCCTGTTTATTATGGACTCGTGACATTATTTGTGTCTGCATTTTTTCATCTCATGATTGTCAGTACACTGATTTTCATTTTATCACCCATTCTCTTTCATGCGACATTACCATCACATATAGGTATATATTATTTACATCTTATTTTATTTATCATATCTTCTTTAGGTGTTGCATCCGTACTTGGTTTATTCGTCAAAACACAAGGATTATTGACTATGATGAGTCAAATCATCTTTTTACCTTCTATCATTCTTTCTGGTATTATGTTTCCTGCTTCTATGTTGCCATCTTTTTTAGAAAATTTAGGAAAACTTTTTCCAGCAACATGGGGATATTTATTATTAACACAATCACAGGGACAATATATTTTGATTTTGATTATGATTCTTGCTTTTTTGATTTGTTTTCAAAGAATGCGTTCTTTTTATTCTTTTATAAAATGATATAATGGATAAGGGTGATAAAAATGTTATTGAATGAAATTGATGATATAGATTTTATTGAACCCATGCGTTTATGTACAGTAGATATTTTATATCATGAAGATGATGGCATTATTATGTTAGAAAAAGAAAGCCAATCATTGATGATTTCTATGAATGATATGAATAAATTCAAAACATTATTTCCTGTTTTGCATTTAGAAAACTATGATTTGTATAATGTCAAACAAAAAGAGATTGTTGATTTATTAATGACTGACTATCATAAAAAAGATTATTTTGCCTGTTATCAGGCAGTTTATCCTCATCAACAATTATTAGATCTGGCTATTCCTCAAGATGTTTCTATTCAACAGTTGACCTTAACATATTTGGATGATGTGAATGAAATTTATCATCATATGGATGATAAAGATTATTTAAAAGAACGTATAGAACAAAAAGCTATGTGGGGTTTATTTGTTGATGATGAATTGGCAGGATTTATAGGGATGCATCGAGAAGGCAGCATGGGTATTTTAGAAATAAAGAAAGCTTATCAACGTCATGGCTATGGTTATTTATTAGAAGGATATCTTATTAATGAATTATTGAAACAAAAGAAAGTTCCTTATTGTCAAGTTATAGAAGGCAATGAGGCATCACTAGCTTTACAAAGAAAACTGCATATGAAAATATCATCACGCTATTCTTATTGGGTGTTTGATGACTAAAAAAAGCTGTTGAAAAACAGCTTTTTAATCTCCTACCCCAAAATCAGTAGGTTCATATAAAAAATCATAACGTGGATCATCTTGTAAATAAGCATAGTTTTGCATAAACCATTGGACTAATTGATCATCTCTTTTCACTGGTGTTGAATTATTACGATAGATACTAATGGTTCCATAATCAAAATGATGTGTCAGAATATCCATATCTTTTTGAATCATTTCTTTTGTTTGTCCTTGAATACCAACCATTAAACATGGAGAATCAAAATATTGTTTAAGTTCTTTGATACTTGTAAAGGTTGCATTTTTATTCAGAACATGATTTCTAAAATCATCATCAAAAGTTTCAACACCAATTTTCATAATCATATTGATACCAAAGAAATCCCTAATATCTTGAATACGTTGATGATAAATCCAGTGACTTTCTACAAATAATGTATGAATGTGCTTATCTTGAATGATTTGTTTGATTTGTTGTAATGTTTGTTGTGGCAATTCAAAAATACTGGCAGAATCAATGACTTCCAGAACACCATATTGCCCTGTCACATGACTTAAGGCTTCAGTATTGATTTGAATCATTTCTTCTAGATATGTAGAATTGTCTTCAATATAATCGCAAAATGTACATTTTGACCAGGCACATGGTCTGGCTTTTAAAAGAACGATTTCTCTTTTGTGCTTGTTTTCAATACGGCTGTATCTTTCCATGCTATCCCCCATTTCTCATAAAGATGTCCTCTTTCAATAATGGCTTTTGTCAGACAGACTGCAAAAAACTTATCCATGTAATCTGTAAAGACCTGTACAAGCAAAATACTGAAAACAAGTGGCATACCTAGATGATGAAACACAACGACAAAGGTACTACTGGCACCACTGGTTATTCCATTAAATAAACCGGCTGTAATACAGGCGCTTAATAAAGAAGTCGGTACGCCAACAAGGATTGAACCAAGAGGTGTACGCCATCCTTTTAGCCATTTGCCATGATAAAGTATTCCTGCAAAAAATCCTGTCAATAGCTGTACAGGAGCATAATAGAAAGAATACATATCAAACGTCATGCCACTAGTGATGCTTCCTAAAACACCTGTCAACATGGCATATTTAGGACCTAGAAGTCCTGCGACTAATATGGTTCCAATGGAATCCATATAAAAGGGTATGGAGAATGTCATGGCTATAAAAGCTCCAAGTACGTTGAAAACAATACCCATGATCATCACCATTTGAATTTTTGTTTTCTTTTTCATATTTACTTTTCCTTTCTTCTAAAAAACAGTTAGAAGCCAGAAAAGAGATGGCGAGCCATCTCTTTTCCTTAGTTTTTTATACTGGGTTTGGCTCTCGAACCAGTGTATGATTATTATAAAGAAAAAACAAAATGTCGTCAATGAGACATTTTGTTTGATGCTGGAACAAGACCAACAGCACGAATGATCTTTTGTCCATCTTCACTTTGAATATATTGAAATAATTTTTGAACTTCTTCATTTTGTTTTTCAATCGTATCCTTTGTCGCCATAACAAATGGTCTTTGTAAACTATATTGTCCATTTTGAATTGTTTCTTCACTTGCTTGAATACCATCAATAGCTAATGGTTTAACTGTTTCATCAATGACATCTAATGATACATAACCAATCGCTCCAGGAATAGATTGAACTTTCGCAATAATAGGACCTGTTTCATTCACTTCATTAGCATACTGACATTGTTCTTCAATATGTAATATTTCTTCAAAAGCACTACGTGTTCCAGAACCTGCTTCACGACCAACAACAACGATAGGTAAATCTTCGCCACCAACTTCTTTCCAATTACGAATCTTTCCTGTATAAATATCTATTAACTGTTGAGTTGTTAAAGTGTTGACTTTATTTTGAGTATCTGTCACAATCACAATCGCATCAATAGCGACAATATTTTCAATTAAACCTTTTTCCTTTTCACTGTCTTTAAGATAACGAGAAGAATTTCCAATATCTGTTGTACCATTGAGAACTGCTTCAATTCCGGCACTAGAACCTGTAAATTGAGGTTCTATTAATAATTCGGGATATTTATCTTCTAAACCTTCTTTTAAAGCATTGATCATTTTTTCCATAGATGTAGAACCATTTAAGCTGATTTTTTCTGTTTCTACATCCGCATTAGCATAAGAACTTAAAAATGCGACACAGACAATAAAAACAATAACTAATATTCCAAACTTTTTCATCTTTATATCCATCCTTTGTTTTTTACACTCATACTTTAACAAATTTCTATCCTATATTCGTTAATATCTTGTATTGATTATGTTAAGTTTATGTAAAGTTTTAACACAAATTTAAAGAAATATTTACAAAAGAAAGTTTTTTGTAAATATTGGAAAAAGTTTTGCGTTTTGATAAAGTATCCTATATAATAATTTTGATTTAAAGGAGAGGTATTATGATTGGTGATATTGAAACACTATGTAAACTAGCAAATATTAAATTAAATTTGATGAAAACAGATCCTAAACGTTTCTTTGTAAGAGCTTTTATGGCAGGTGCTTATTTAGGATTGGCTGCGATTTTATCTTATACTTTAGGAGCTTTGTTAAGTGATCATAATGTTGTAGGGAAAATTGCCGTGGCAGGGTCATTTGGAATTGGTCTGGTTGCGATTGTCTATTTAGGAGCTGAGCTTTTTACAGGGAATTGTTTTGTGACAATTATGCCGGTATTAAGAGGGGATATCAAATTACGAGAAATCATGCCGATGTGGGTTGTCTGCTATATTGGAAATATGATTGGGATTGCATTGATTTGTTTTTTATTTATTAAAAGTGGTGCTCAAGAAACAATTATGCAACCTTATTTAAAAGGCGTTATGGAATCAAAGTTAAACTTTGATATTATTGATTTATTAATTAAAGGTATATTGTGTAATTTCATTGTTTGTGTGGCTGCTTATTCTGGAGTGAAGATTAAAGATGAAACAGCAAGATTAATTGTGATTATGATTCTTGTCATGACATTTGTTTTGCCTGGATTTGAACACTGTATCGCCAATGGTGGTATTTTTGCAATGGGAATGACACAGTTAGGTTCAGCGATTGATTGGACAATGTTACCATTGCATATGCTCATTTCAACACTGGGAAATATTATTGGTGGGAGTGTTTTATTAGCAGTACCTATCTATATTATGTTTAGAACACCTCAAACAAAAAAATAAGAACAAAGAAAGCTATAATTATAATCATATTTGTATAAAAGACAGTAAAAAAATTAACCTTAATGGATATTGTTCATCATTTAAAGCATTATAATAATATTAAACATTAAAAATATATATCAATTCCTCTATTGTAAAATGAATTTTGTTTAATATCAGTTATATATTCAAAATATGAACAATGATTGATGTCATAAAAAGGAGAATGTAGATCACTCAATCTGCTTCTCTTTTTTTGTCATACTTTCATAATCATTGATATTGTTGTTGTATGAATTTTTGAATCATAAAAAATGTAGTTGACTAAAGCAGCCATATGATGATAAATCAAAAAATAAAATATTAATGAATAATAATCATCACGTCAATCATAATATAAAATATAGATTTTATATATCAAATTTTATAATTTTGAAGAAATGTATGATTTATAGAAAAATAATATTGAAGAAATGTATTATTTGGCATGAAATAATATTGAAAAAATGTAAAAAGACGAGGAGTCATAATCATGTATTTTAAAAGAAAAGCTTATGATAAATTAATAGAGTGGAAATTAAATTATGCCGATAGTTATGCTGTTTTGCTAGAAGGTGCGAGGCGTGTAGGAAAATCAACAATTGCTAAATTATTTGCTGAAAATGAATACAAATCATATATTTTAATAGATTTTTCAATTGCTTCAACTGATATATTATCTTGTTTTGATGATATCAATCATTTGGATATGTTTTTTTTAAGATTACAGGCAATTACAGGAATTAATTTATATGAACATGAATTGGTTATTATTTTTGATGAAGTACAGTTATTCCCTAGGGCTAGACAGGCCATTAAACATTTGGTAAAAGACGGACGATATCATTACATTGAAACCGGTTCTTTAATATCTATTAAAAAGAACGTGAAAGATATCCTCATTCCTTCTGAAGAAATGAAAATAACAGTTTATCCTATGGATTATGAAGAATTCTGCAATGCGACAGGAAATAATTATCATTTAATCAAGCAATTGTTTGATATGAAAAAAGCGGTTGGTCAAGAAGTGAATAGAAAACTTATGAGAGATATGAGAATTTATATGGCAGTCGGGGGTATGCCTCAAGCCGTTGAAGCGTATGTAAATGGAAATAATTTTTCTACTATAGATAATGTAAAACGTCAGATTATTTATCTTTATGAAGAAGATTTCAAAAAAATAGATCCTTCTGGAAAAATATCTGCACTTTATCATTCAATCCCCGCTCAGTTAGCGAAAGGTCAAAAAAATATCGTATGTCCTCTGTACTTAAAAAGAGAACGACAATGAAAGAAGAATTATTATTTGATTTATTTGATTCTAAGACCGTATTACCATGCTATAATTCAACTGATCCTAAAGTGAGTCTATCCTCATCAAAAGATTTCAATAGTTATAAACTCTATTTATCTGATACAGGATTATTTGTAACACTTATGTTTATAGATCGACCTGTTATAGAAAATGAGATATATGCTAAATTACTTTCTGATAAATTACCAGCTCATTTAGGTTATTTGTATGAAAACTTAATGGCACAGTTATTAGCTTCAAAGGATAGAGAATTGTATTATCATACATGGGAAAAAGAAAATAGCACTCATTATTATGAGATAGATTTTTTAATTTCTGAAGGAAGTAAAATTTCAGCTATTGAGGTTAAATCCTCAGGATTAGGTAAACATGATTCTCTATGTGAATCTGCAAAAAAATATTCAAAACATATAAAAAATTGTTATGTTTTTTCGCAAAAAGACTATAGACAGGAAAAGGGTATACAATTTATGCCTATGTATTTAGCTCCATTTTTATAATCATTTATAACAGACAAGATGTAAGTGACTTTTTCCTGCTCTTTATTTTTTATCAAAATTTAAAAAGTTGTTATAAGGGATATAGCTTTAAAAGTTATATCCCATTTTTATGTAGGGAAAGTTTTTAATGATAGAAAATGGGAATTATTCAATGTATTTGTCTTAATAGGTGAAGGGAGGAATTGAACATGAAAAGAATTCTTATAGATGAAGATTGTTTATTGAGTATTTCTGAAACAGATTTTAAAGAAAAAAGAAAAGAATATTATTATTTTTAAATAAGGTGAGGTGATGAAGAAGATGAATGAAGTGAATTATGCAAAAGGGTTATTAGATCAGCTTATCTGTCTATTAACTTCTATATGTCATGAAGATACTATCAAAAGATTCCAATATTTAAAAGAAAATGTTTGGTTTTATCAAATTCATAACAATTTACATCAATCCTATATAACTGAGAGTGTCACGACGCATCAAATAAGAGAGGTTAATCCAATATTGAGAACACATTATTGTCATTTTCCACCAGAAAAGATAAATGGCAAATATGAAGAACTGAAATCGATTATCTTTTTATCAAAGATGGATTGTCCACAGATATCTCATGTGATTATTCATGAACTTGTTCATTTGTTGTCAAGTAGTCATTATCATATATATGGTGATTTATTAATAAGAAAAGTAGGAATCAATTCATATATTTATATCAATGATCAAGATCAATATAAAAAATATCATATCATTTATCATATAACTAATGAATTATTAACAGATTATATTGCGAATATTTTGAATTTTCAAATCACTGGCAAACACATATCATCAGATCAAAGATGTTTTTTTGAACTATCTTTTGATGATTATATGAATAGACAACTTGAAAGAAAACATTTCACCCAGGAAGATGTTATGCAAGCTTATTTTGAAAATGATACATCCTTTTTTGAAGATGTTTTCAATAATCATCTCAGTTATTTTGAAGGAAAGTGTTATATTGCTTTCCGTCATCATCAACAACTTAATTAAAAATGGGATTTATGACTTGTTATTATCTTAATAAGTGAAAGGAGGTAAGAATTATGTGTAAAGTCAAATGCCAAGACTGTGCATTATGGGCGAGTGATAAAGTTTGTCAATATTGTGATCATTATGCATATTTTAGAGATGCTTATCGTTGTGATATTGATGATAAAAGAGTCAGTCCATATAATTATTGTTATCGTTTTAAAGGATAAAGTAGAAAGAAAGATGACTGGAATTTTTTGTCATCTTTCGATTTTTATGAATTATTTTATTGTATAGTTGAAATTTTTATTTCATACAGATTTATAAATATTTATAATAAAGATAAGTCAGATAGTGTCCTGTATTTGAATAGGAAAGCTAGGATGTGATAGAAATGAATTTTTTGAAAAAAAGTCAAATGAAGTTAAGAAAACAGTTTTATGAAGATCAAATTGTTGAATATGATCGACAGGCAAATCTTTGTAAGCAGGAAATGAAATATTTTGAAGCATTGGAGTTACATAAAAAGTGTTATGACATGGCATGTGATTTATATGGGGAATATGCTATAGAAAGTCTGATTTGTTTGAATAATTTAGGAAGAACTTATGCAGATACAGGTGATTATTCTCGAGCATTAGAGGTAGCTTTAGAAGTTTATCATCATATACAAGATGTTTTGAGTCATAGAAGTCAGGAATTTATTGTCATTTGTTATAATCTTGCTTTGTCCTATCATGATGTTTCTGATTATCAAAAAGCATTAGAAATATATAAGCAGTGCTATGATTTATCACAAACATATTATGGTTTAAAAAATAGAGATACATTATTGTATTTATATAGTCTTGGTAGGGTTTATAATGATATTGGAGATAATCGAAAAGCTTATGATATGATTCAAGAAGCTTATTATATGCAAAAAAGTATTTTAGGTGAAACAGATATTGATACACTTCAAAGTATGAAAGCATTAGGCATGATAACCAATCAATTAGGAAATCATCAAGAAGCTATCAAGATTTTAGAAAATTGTTATGATATGTTCAAAGAATATTATGGAAAAGATCATATCGAAACAATAGCGGTTTATTCTTGTTTAGGTAAACTTTATTTGAATTTGAAAGAATATGCAAAAGCTCAAGAAGTGTTATCAAATGTTTATCAAATACGTAAAGAGCGATTGGGGCAAACACATGTTCATACTTTGATTACTTTGAGTGATTTAAGTGCTGTTTATGATCAGATCGGCGAATATCAAAAAAGCTTAGAATTAGCCAAAAAAGCTTATATAACAATGAAAAAAACTTATGGAGAAAAATATAATCATTGTTTAGATATGTTACAAAATTATATTCGCTGTCTACAAAAAAATAATGACATAGATAAAGCTATAGATTTTCAAAATAAGCTTTATCTTCTTAAAAAAGAGAAGTATGGATATAGTAATCCAAAAACATTGCAATCACTTCATGATTTGAGTTATTTATATTATGTGATGGGAAAAAATTTAAAAGCTATTGAGTTAGAAGAAAAATGTTATGCTTTACAAAAAGAAGTCTTAGGTGAAACGCATAGAGATACATTAAATAGTTTAAATCAACTCATAGACATTTATGTTGATTTGGATCAATACGAACAGGCATTATCCTATTGTTTAAAAGCTTATGAAATAGAAGAAAAGTTATTTGGTGAAAAAGATAAAACTTTTATTAATACTTTAAGTCAATTAGCAATGATATATTTTCGATTAGCGAACTATAAAGAGGCATCTAAAAAATATGAAAGATGTTATCACATACAAAAGGAAGTCTTTGGTGAAAATAGTGTTGAGGTTTTAGAGTCTTTAATCCATATGTATGTTATTCATGGTCTAATGAACCACTTCATAACAACGCAGGAAAACAATCATCAATCTTTAACACTTTATGATCAAATAGAAGAATGTTTAAAGAATATTGATACAAGTCAGTTGACACAGGTTTCACAGATGATATTGCCATTTATATCTTCAATATTACAAAATCATAAACAATTACCTCAAACTATTGATTTACTGGAACAGTATTATCAACAATTAAAACAGGTCAAAGGATCATCACATCCTGAAACAATAAATGTTTTACATATTATAGCTCAAGCTTATAATTCTTTAGATTTAATAAAAGCCAATCAATTATATCGAGATGCCTATGAATTATATCATACAGTTTTAGGACCAAAACATATGAATACTTTGCTTTGTTTAGGAGAATTGGTTTTATCTTATCATAAACTTCATATCTATGATCTTTTTGAAATGTATGCGAAACGTTTTTTAGAAGATATAAAACAACAGATTTATCAATATTATTTATTAAGTGAAGCTTCACATAAAAATTTTCTTCAGTCCTTGATTGCTGTTATACAGATATATCAATCTTATTATTTTCATCACCATAGACATTTAACAGATTATCAATATCTTGTATCTTATAAAAATATCATTCAAGATATTGAAGTCTTACGCAGTCGTTTAAAACAAAATCATCAATATGCTCAAAAAATCAATCATATGAATCATATTGAAAAACAGATACATCAAACTGAAGATACACACACTATTCTTCATCTTCAACAACAAATAGATAAGATACATGAAGAATTAAAACAAATGATAAAGCAATATCAAGATCACCTGAAGTTTAATATGAATGATTCTATGATAGTCAGTCATTTACAGGGCAATGATTTGTTATTGGATTATTATCAGTTAAATCAGCATCAATATGGTTTGGTTGTCATAGGTAAAGATTTATTTGAAAGCTATATTGTTGATGATTATGGAATAGATAAGATTCAAAAGCATCTAAACCATATTCAACATATTTATATATGTCCAGATGGTGATTTGTATCATGTATCTTTTGAACGATTCATTGATAAAGATATCAGTTATCTTTCTTCACCCAAAGGATTGTTTTATGAAGGGAATATTCATAATCATGATGATATTGTATCATTTGTATCACCAGATTTTGATGATACATTAGCTGACGATGATTTTGATGAAACAAGAGGTGCAGGGAAGAAATCATCACTTCCAGGCAGTCTTGTCGAAGGACATTATATTCAAAGTATTTTTCCTCAAGTCAAGATTTACAGTGGAAAGAAAGCCAATGTGACAGAATTTTTAGCTGTTCATAGTCCTTCCATATTACATGTATCAACACATGGAGAATATTTGCAAGATGAACAAAACATAATGGAAAGAGGGAGATTATGTCTGGCTGGATATAATCAGACAAATCATAAAGAAGAATATCAAAAAGGTTATGTTTCTGCTAATGATATACAAAAAGAAATGGATTTAAAAAATACAAATCTTTTAGTTTTATCAGCATGTCTAACCGCAAAAGGAGATGTATTGCCTGGAGAAGGTATTTATGGATTAAGGAGAGCTTTTGAACTAGCAGGGGTGAAAACAATGATCTTAACAGTTGAAGCTATTCATGATCATAATGCAGCTATTTTTATGAAAACATTTTATCGAAAATATCATGAAAATAAAAATGTTTATCAATCCTTTCTAGAAACAAAAAAATATTTAAGAGATGATTGTCAGGCTTTAAAAGAATTACAGATTTATGCGGGTGAATTTTCAGAATATGTATCAAAAGTTTATCCAAAGTCATATCGTTTTATCAAACGACATTTAGAAAATTATTTACATTTATGTCAAAGTCAAGGTTATCTTTTAAGAAATGAAAATGAGAAAGAAGACTGGAATGGATTTATTATTCAAGGAAAAATAAGGTAAGAAGTGGAAAAAAGATTACAAACGTGCATATTAAAAAATGAATAATGAGACAAGATTAAAATTTATTGTGATTATTGCATGTTTTTGCAATACATGATATCAAGGTGATTGAAGATAGAGAAAACCATTTATAGCTATGCCTTCTAAAAAAATAAAAGATGATCAATGGGCTGATATTTGTCATCCTATTTGTCAAGAATGTCGAGCAGTACTGGAAAATATTCCTTTATTGGAACAGTTACCAGATGATTTTGAAATTGTCAATGAAGTGAAATAAAGAATCCCAAATAAAAATGGGATTTTTTATTTGTTATGGTCTTAATAAGTGAAAGGAGGGAAAAAGCTATGTGTAAAGTGAAATGCCAAGACTGTTCATTATGGGCAAGTGATAAAGTCTGTCAATATTGTCGACATTATGCATATTTTAGAGATGCTCATCGTTGTGATATTGATGATAAAATTAAGCCCCCAAATGATTATTGTTATCGTTTTATACCAATTGATTAAATTGAAAAGTCATGCATGATTATTTCATGAATGGCAAAAAGTATTTTATTCCTAAGTCTTAATAAAAAGACTTAGGAATACCTGACAAAATACAATTTTAAACAAATGGAGGTTAAAGAAATGGATTTATACAATGCAATGGAACAAGACATAATTCAGGAATTGATTGATGAACTTAAAAAAGAACAATCAGCTTATTTGAAATTTATTATTTTTCATACAGTTTTGATAATGATTATTTGTGTATATATTATTTTTGGATAAAGGTGGTTGCTATGGAAACATCAAGATATGAAGAAATCAAACGTATGGTTATGAAAAATGAAACATTAGAACAAAATATCTTTATTCAATATTTATTAGAAAATATTGATGATTTCATAGGAAAACAATTCATACAAGTCATATTGATATTGATTGAAATGATAGGATTCTTACTTATTGTTATTTGGAAATTGTTGTCATAGATTTTGAGATTATGGAGTGACATTATTTTTATACAATAGGGAGGAAAATGATGTCACTTTTTAGCTTATATGCTAGAATATTCATATAGTATATAAGGAGGTGACAGGCATTTATATATGTATAAATGTCATGAGTCATGAAAAATATAGACAATCAAGCAACTTTGCGACAAGCTATTGATTTATTTGATATAGAACCTTTATTGAAGTTGGATATTGATGTCGATGAAATTATTATTCATCCTCAACATATTGAAGAAGATATTCAAAAGACAATAGATTATATGAATGAGTCTTTAGAAAATCAAAATACTCATTATTATGATGATCCCATTCATATGAAGGAATTTTTTGAAAATATCATATGTCTATTTTATTTAAGAAATGAACTTTCACCTTATCTTGTATGTCTTAATGATAAGGAATATAAAGAACTTTTTAAACAAGGACACTGCTTTTGTACAACACCTGAAGCTTTTAAAAAGTTTTTAGAAGAACATTATTTTAATCGTGATTTAGATGATGAACATGATATTTTTATCAAAAAACAAGTCAAGCTTAATAAAATAAATGAGGATAATGAACATGAATCAAAATCTCTTTTCAAAGCAATTGTTTTTGCTTATTTTCCACATGATATGAAAATGGAAGGAAAGATGACCTTTCAAGATTATTTAGACAAGTTAGGATTAAAATCTATTGCTCATTTACAGAAAATGTTTGATGAAATGGTTACATATAAACCTCATCTGGAAATGAAGTATTATTCTCTAACAAAAGTCAAAGATGCAGGAGGATTATCAGGCAATCATATTTTTAAAAAAGATTTAAAATTTTTTGATGCAGTGAAGCCTTATATTACGAATTGTCCTGATTATACTTCTAAACGTGCAACGGATCGCTCAGCAAAATATCTTGTTTTTCAACCTTATAATCATTTAAGTGCGAAACAAGTTTATCAATATTTTTATCAGATCTATCGTTGGATTTTTATGCTTCTCTATGTGAAAATAGATTTACAGTTGCGATATAAACAAGCCTTTCAAAGTATTGTTTTGCCTGAAAATATGGTAGAAGAAATGGCAACTGGTTTTGGATATGATTTATATTTAACTTATGCTTCAAGACATTGGAATAATGAAAGCAAAAAGATTGTGGAAAAATTCAATCATTCTTTAAGTGGATATATTTATGCATCTATTGTTAATAGAGTTGATTTTTCATCAACAAAAGAGAGTCATGATTGTCAAGAGAACGATGATTTTCAAAAGAATGAAGATGGTATTTATAGGTCAGTCAATAAAAAACCTCATGAACATACGCAAGAAGAAGTATCAATGACCCAGATAGATACAGATATTCAGTTCCATAATGAAAAGACATATAATAATGATACCAATTATACTTCATCACAAGGAATACATGATGATGTAAAAGAATTTTGTAATCTTAAGGGGATTTGTTCGGATTATGCAATTGTTTTGACACGTGAGTGGACGTCTTTTAGAAAAAAACATTCTTCATTGAAAGATTATCATCATTTGGATCAAATAGAGTTGACAGAAAAAATGATGCAGAACTTTGAAAATCATTATTTAAGAACATTCAGTTATATGAATATGTCAATTTTAAAAATACAAAACGTTAAATATGCACAGGCTTTGATATCGTTTTTAGATTTCTATGTTTTGACATTAATGCAAGATTTTTATGAAGAACTGAATGATTTTCATCAAGAATATCTTCATGTTCAAGATCAAAAACAGAAAGAAAAAGACATTCTTCGTATTTTAAAAGGTCAATTATGGCATATGGGTTATCTTTTCTATCGTATTGATATTGTCATGATTGGTGAAACAAGTCAGAAAATGAATCAAAATGAAAGTGAAGGACAAATATTTAAAAAGGGTTTTGAAAATTATATACGTCAAAACAAAAAATTAAATAAAGATGAGATGATTAGAAAAATTCTTACAGACAGTTTTCATTTATTGAAATATTATTATATACCAGCACTTGAAAATCCTTATTTTGATTATGTTTTTGATGAACAACAAAAATCACAAATCAAAGATTATGTCAACCTGTTAGAATATTATTGGGATGAATTTTCAAACCATAAAGCAATTTATAAAATCGCATTTGGCCATTCCAATGCGCCTAATAATATAAAATATTTCTTACATCATACATATCATCCAGAAAATGTTTATAAAGATATGTTGATGAGCAATCAATGGGTTGAACTCATTTTAAATATAGACAGGGAGGTGGCAGAATGAAACAGACACTTACGCTTGAAGACATCGATGATTATGTTCAGGCTTTGACAGCTTTTTTACCAACACCAGCACAAAGAAAACTGATTCAGGAATATCAGTATGCTATTGAAAAAAATCCTCAATATCAAGTTTTGATACAAAGAAAATTAGCGATTGCTCATATACCAAAAACTTATTATCAAAAACAGACTATTTCAATTCAAGAAATTATAGACAATACTTTACAGGAGATAAAAGTGAAGGCACAGGGACAAATAGAAAAAACATTCTCTGTTTCTACTTATAGAATGTCATTTGCAAGAGGAGAAGATGTGGATATGAATCAGATTGGTATAGGCTATCAAGATCATGAATTAGATTTATATGTTCATCCAGAATTATTGAAAAATTATTCTTTTATACTTATGAAGGACGGACAGGAAATTTTACCTGATGAAATCATTGAAGAAGGTGGAGAGGGATATATTATATTTGATCATATTGATGAAGATGATGAATTTGAAATTATTATTAAAGAGAGTGCCTAAGCTGACACTCTCTTTTGTGGTGATATTGCTTTTTGTCTTAATGTTCCTTGATATAATCCTTCTTCACATTCTCCCACAGCAATAAACCCATGTTTTTGATAGTATTGTGTTAATGGTTGATTACTTGTCATAGAATCTAACCTGATATAATGTTTATTCAGTTGTCTGGCATAATCTTCAATACGTTTCAAAAAATAAGAACCACCCTGTAAATGAGGACGACTGACTAAACGATGAATATAAAGAGCGGGTTGGTCATCATG
>CALVFK010000013.1 GCA_944326805.1 uncultured Massilimicrobiota sp.
AGCATTTTCTTTTTCCTGATTAGAAAAGAAATAATAAAGCATACTCATGTTTAATGTCTTACCAAAACGTCTAGGTCGTGTATATAACATCACCTTATCGCTTAAGACATCATCTATAAGCATTGTCTTATCAACATAATAATAATTCTTATCCATGAATTCTTTAAAATTTTCAGTTCCTGTAGTAATACGCTTCATTATCATCTTTCCTTTCTGTTTGATTACATTATACCATAGTCGAACAGTACAAAAAAGTCCTGTATTTCTACAAGACCTTTCCTATCTATTTTAAATTTCTAAATATATCTAATACATCTTCTGATAACCCATCAGATACAATGACCATGTGATCATTGACTTCTACTTTCTTTTTATCATCACCAATTGTTTTTTCATTCATGATACGTTCAAACTCATCACCATCTTCATAACGATAAACGTCAATATTTCCATTATCCGTCACATAACGATAACCTTCTACACCACCAACACTTGTTGCATCTAAGACATTTTTAGAAGAATAATCAATATTACCTTCTTTCAAACCATTTTCAAATTGAGCATACCAATCATCTGTTTTGTTGGTTGGTGTATTATTGTCATTTTCTGTCACATGGTCTGTTGAACGATTGTTATTGGCGGTATCATCTGTTGTATCTGCCTGATTACTACATCCAGTAAATACTGTCATACATAAAAGTAATGCTAATATTTTTTTCATCATCTTAACCTCCACATTCATATCATGGTCAAAGAATGAGGAAATATACATATTTATTCATTAACTTTTTCAAATGCCTGTGGAATAAGATGCTTATCTTCTTTATTTTTAATACGATAATAAAGAATTGTAAGTAGCGAACAAATAACAATAATTCCTAAAAAGATGATAATTTCATTTGTAATTGACATTCCTGTCATACTAATAACTTTTCTAAATCCATTAACACTATAAGTATAAGGTACAAATGGATGTAACCATTGATAAAATAGACTTGATGTTTCTAATGGATAAGTTCCTGCTGATCCACCTAGATTTAAAATCATGAAGACTAACAATAAGAATTCACCTATATAACCTGTTGTTAATGACAACAACATCACAAGTGACATAAAAGCCGCTGAAACAATAATCGCAAAAACATAAGTCATCAATAATTGTTGAGGTTCAAAACCACATATCCATCTTAAACTTGTAATCAATATAATAGCTGCCAAAGTTGAAATACTATACATTACTGAAGCTTTTGATAACCAGTATTTCCATGGTGATGAAGCTTTTTCAATACCTTTTCTTATTGGATACATAAGCGTAAAAGCTAAAGCAGCAACATATAAAGCAACACTCATCATATAAGGTGCCATCGCATGACCATTATTTGTAACTGTTGAAATCTCTTCATGACTCGTTTCTACTGGTGCTGACATCATATCCAATGTTGAATCTTTAATATGAAGATTTGCCTTTTCTACTCCTTCTGTCAAACTTTCATCTAAAGTTTTCACACCTTCTTGAAGCGTCTGTAAACCATCACTTAATGTCAGTGAACCATCACTAAGCTGTTTTGCTCCTTCTTTGATCTGTGTAGAACCTTGACTTAATTGTGTTGATCCTTGCATAATTGTTTTATTGTTAGAAGTTAATTTTGATGTTCCATCATATAGTGCTTTTACACCTTGATTTAATTGTTCTATTCCACTAAATAAAGCAGGGGTCTGTTGCTCAAACGATGATAATCCATCTGTTAATTGTTGACTTCCCTTCAACAATGTTTGATTTTGATGTTCTAATTTTCCTAATCCATCATGAACCTGACTAACACCTTTCATATAAGTGTCAATACCTGGTATTAATGATGTTGTCACAGATGTATTCAAGTTTTCTAAACCACTTTGTAGCTGTTGACTTCCTTTTTCTAATTTCTGTGTATTCTCATACACTTGTGTTAAACTTGTACTCAATTTTTGGATAGCCTCTTGATTACCCGTAGTCACACTCTTTTCCAATTCTATATATGAATAATGTGTTAATAAATACTCTACATCTTGTTGATTCAAAGCAATATTCTTTGCTTCTGCTTCACTTAACTTTTGAGTCATCCATTTTTGAGCTATTGTTGGATTGGAAGATATCAATTGATTCAATAAAGTTGTTGCTTGATTTAAAGAATCATTAGCCTGTGTTATGGTTTGTATTTGTTTGGTATTAACTGAAGATAACTGTTGATTCAGTTGATTCAAGCCCTGATAAACTTGTTTATTTCCTTCTATCAGTTTGTCAGTTCCTTGACCTAAACTCTGCATTCCCTGACTTATTGATTCTTGATTTTCAACAAGTTGCTGTGTGCCTTGATAAACACTGGAAACACCTTTTGTATATTGTTGTAGTCCTGTGTTTAATGTTGAAGAACCTTGAGACAATGCTTCAACTCCATCATGAAGAGGTTGTGTTGATTGATACAATGTATCTAAACCATTTTTTAAAGCATAGACACCATTGTGCACTGTTAAAACACCTTCTGTATAATCTTTTAATCCCTTTGTCAGTGTTTGTGCTCCGTTTTCAAACGAAAGTGTGCTGCTTGCTAAAACTTGAAGATTATCCGAAATCAGCTGATTTCCATCTACCAAAGCTTGACTTCCTTCAGATAATTGATGTGTCCCATCATTGGCTTGTTTTAGACCATCTGTTAACGTCGTAACTTGTTCAAAAACTGTTTGGGCATATGTTTTTGTTACAGTTTGTGAAACTTCTGATTTTATTTTTTCGATAGCTGAATCATCCATTTTAGAAGCAATATAGTTACTTCCTGGATTCGTTGTATAATGAAGTTTCATTTTTTGTGGTTTTTCATCTAAAAGTGTTGTTGCATTTTTTGAAAAATCTTCAGGAATTGTTATTATCATATAATATTGACCATCTTCTAACCCTTCCTGTGCTTTACCTTTATCCACACATTGAAAATCCATACTTGTATTATCTTTGAGTCGATCTGTCAATTCTTTTCCTACATCCAAAGTACGATTTCCATAGTTGACTGGTAAATCAAGATTCACCACAGCTACAGGAATCTTTCCTGTATTTCCATAAGGATCCCACATAGATCCTAAAAAAATACAAGCATATAAACTTGGTATCAAAATAATAGCTGCAAGAACTATCTTAATCCAAGTTTGATGAAAAATATTTTTCCATTCTTGCTTAAACATAAAACTCCTTCTTTCTTTATTATCTTTAGATATTAAATATCCATAGATATAAAATATCTAAAGAGTATTATATAAATTTCCTCATAATTGTCAACTCTTTTACATACAAAGAGTTGATTTTCTGTTAAAATAGAAAAGAAGGTGATGAAAATGAAGATTAGAAAGAGTTTTGAACAAGCTATTTGTATATTACTTTTAATAGGAGCCAATGATAAACCCATTAAAAGTCATGAACTGAGTGAAAAACTATCGGTATCAGATTCTTATCTTAAAAAAATCACCAGACAACTTGTTGTTTCTGGTTTGATTCGATCTATGGCTAATAAGCGTGGTGGTTTTGTTTTAACAAAATCTCTTGAAAATATTTCTTTATTGGATATTTTTGAGGCTATGGAAGGAAAAGAACCTTTTGTGAAAACAACACATTTGGTTGATAAAGTTTTTGATTCTCATTTAAAGGTAAAAGAAACTGAAGATTTTATTGTTGATTATTTAAATGCTGCTGAAGATCAATATAAACAAAAATTAAATGAAATTACTTTATCACAAATTATAGATGCAGCCCATCAAGGAGGAGAAAATTTATGAATGAATACATACTTTCTATTTTAAAAGATATTATGGCTATTGATAGTCCTTCTGGATATACTAAAGAAGTGATTGAATATTGTCAAAAAGAAGCACAAAATTTAGGATTTAAAACAAAATTGACTAAAAAAGGTAATTTACAAATATTTGTAGATGGACAAGATGACTATACAATTGGATTCTGTGCTCATGTAGATACACTAGGATTAATGGTGAGAAGTATTAAAAATGATGGTACATTAGCTTTTACGAATGTGGGTGGTCCTATTATTCCAACATTAGATGGTGAATATTGTCGTATTATCACAAGAAATCATGATGTTTATACAGGAACAATTCTTTCTAATTCACCTGCTGCTCATGTTTATAAAGATTCTAAAGACAAAGAAAGATCATGTGATACAATGCATATTCGTCTTGATGAAATCGTTAAAACAAAAGAAGATGTAAAAAAGCTTGGTATTGATAATGGTGATTATATTGCGATTGAACCCAAAACAACAATCACTGATTCAGGATTTATTAAATCAAGATTCTTAGATGATAAAATGAGTGTTGCGATTCTTTTTGGTGTTTTAAAATATTTATCACAAAATCATATTCAACCTCAACACAATCTTTACTTTATGATTTCTACATTTGAAGAAGTGGGGCATGGAAGTAGTTATGTTGATCAAAATGTTGATGAATTGATTGCGGTAGATATGGGATGTATTGGGGAAGATTTAGCTTGTAGCGAATATGATGTCAGCATTTGTGCGAAAGATTCCAGTGGTCCTTATGATTATGAAATCACATCCACATTTATAGAACTGGCAAAAAAAGAGAATTTACAATACGCTGTTGATATTTACCCATTCTATAGTAGTGATGTTTCTGCTGCATTAAGAGGTGGACAAAATATCAAAGGTGCTTTAATAGGTCCAGGTGTTCATGCTTCACATGGTATGGAAAGAACACATATTCAAGCTGTAGAAAATACTTATCGTTTAGTTCTTGCCTATATTCATCAAGGTGAAAGTCATGAATAAAAAATTACTATTGTTTGATGTTGATGGTACACTGATCAGCTATGACGGAATCGTTCCTCAAAGCTGCAAAGACGCATTAAAACAAGCCAAAGATTTAGGACATTATGTATTTGTTGTGACAGGAAGAACTCGCAA
The DNA here is from genome assembly GCA_944326805.1 of uncultured Massilimicrobiota sp. Lineage (GTDB taxonomy): Bacteria > Bacillota_I > Bacilli_A > Erysipelotrichales > Coprobacillaceae > Allocoprobacillus. Next base: position 4,965 of record CALVFK010000013.1, read on the forward strand.
TCGTGCAACTGTTGGAGATATTGAAGTCAGTGGTATGATTTGTGGAAATGGTGCTTATATTGAATGTGAAGGAAAGGTACTTAAAGATCAAAAACTTTCATTAGCACAAGTGAAAGAAATTACTGATTATTTAGATTGTCATGATTTATGTTACTTCATGGAAGGAAATAATGGTTTATATGGTTCCCATGATTTTGAAACAAGAGCTGTTCCTACTTATCAAAAATATGGTCATCAAGGTGATATTAAGATTCGTGATATTTATCCAATGATGACATTTCCTGAAAGCATGTATCAAGAAAATATTACAAAAATCAATTATATTTTAAATAGTTATCAGGATTATCTTGATTTCAAAAATCATTTTCCACAGTTTCAATGTTTAACTTGGGGTGGACAAGGTGAAGAAGCTTTATTTGGTGATTGTGCTTTACCCCATATTGATAAAAAGAAAGCCATTGAACAATTGATTGATTATCTCCAAATAAATCAAAAAGATATTTATGCCTTTGGTGATGCTGAAGTGGATATTCCTATGTTTCAATGTGCTGGTACAAGTATCTGTGTAGGCAGTGGTAGAGAGGCAGCAAAAAAAGTCGCCACTTATGTCACTGATGATGTCAAAAATGATGGCATCTTCAAAGCTTTAAAACATTTTCAGATTATTTAAAAAGGACAAAATTTTGTCCTTTTTATTGTCTATTCACTTTGAGCCATTCATATGCAAAATCACAAAGAGATTTCATTTCTAAATACCTTGTTTTTGCCAGACCTACAGTTCCAGCTTTGATATGATATTGACTCTCATAAGCCTGACCTATATCTAAAAAATCACTATCATCATAAGCAATCTCTAAAAACTCTTTCCATACACGTTTTCCATTTTCAATGATAGCTGCCCCATTAGTATACCATTGAGGACAATCTTGCCAGACTTCAGCTAAATGAAGACAGGTACAATGATCATAGCTGACTCCTAATAATAAAACATGGGCATTCAAGTCATATAATCTTTGTAAAGGTGAATCCTTACCAAAGCCAGGTGATAATGGATGTTTTTCAACAATCATGTTTGCCATTTTTCCTCTGGCACTAAATGATACTTCTGGATGATAAGAACGTAAAACTTGAGGATAATGCCAAAAGGCTTCCGCAATCTTTCCCATTTCTCTTGTTGGTGTTTTATCACATTCAAAAGGAGGCATATACTCTTTAATCACAGATATCCAATCAGTTGGAACAGGAGGATTTTGCCACAATTCTGGCTGGCTGTTTTCTCCACTAAAACTTGGCATAACAATCGTTCCTTCTTCTCCCACTGTTTCAATTAACGCTTCAATCACAGTTATTTCTCGTCCAGCAATCCATCCTATTTGTGACATGGATGAATGCACTAAAACAATATCCCCTTTTTTTATTCCTATCTTTTGAAAATCTTCTTTTAAAGTGTCTTTAGTTTGGGGTCTTATACTCTTTTCAATAACACTCAATTCACTCATAATATTTCATCTTTCCAAATGTTTTGATCAATAAAATCAAAAACTTTATTCCAATAGACTTCAACATCATAGTCTTTTGCTTGAGCATGACCAGCTTCTTCTACAATATAAAGATCTTTCATTGTCGGACAAGCATTATATACTTCATAAACCATATCTACAGGTACGAAATCATCTTTACCACCATGAATAAACAACATTGGTGCATTCGCTTTTTTAACCTGTTCTAAACTTGAAGCTTCTTTAAAATTATATCCTGCTCTTATTTGTGCCATAAAACTTGAAATATCTAATACTGGAAATGTTGGTAAAGAAAAACGTTTATCCAATTCACTGGCAAAAATATCCCATACACTTGTATAACCACAATCTTCAATATAGCCAACAACATGTGGTAAATGATCTCCTGAAGCCATCATTACTGTTGCTCCACCCATTGAAACACCATGTAAAATAATTTGAGCTTGATTATCTTTTTCTATAATCCAGTTGACCCAACAGGCAATATCATCTTTATCTAGCCACCCCATACCAATATATTCTCCATCACTTTTTCCATGAGCTCGATTATCTGGTAAAACAACATTATATCCATGTTCATAATAAGCACTACCATAAGACATCATGTTTTCATTATTGGATTTATAACCATGAATCAAAATAACCCATTGATGCACATTTTCATGATCTAAATATTTTCCATTTAAATGTAGTGAATCATTATTAATGACAATCATAGGTTTTGTCTGATTTTCAAAATCAATTCCTTTAAGCATCTCTTTTTCTTGATTTTGATTAATTTGTTTTTGAACTGAATCACTTAATTGAACTTCATCACTTTCATCTATTTCTCTTTGATCAGAAGAACTACTTGGTGACAAAGCATAGTTCACAAAATAATTACCTACCCCATAGCCTGCACTTAAAAGTACAGAAATAATAATAAAAGTAATAATAAACCATCTTTTTTTCAAAATCATCATCCTTTCATACTTGGCTTATTGTACTGAAAAAATATGAATTCTTCAAGAAAAATCCATATAAAGAAACAACATTCTAAAATCATTTTTAATAAATGATATCAAAAAAAAGAATATGAACTATTGATTCATATTCTTAAATGCAGTTGATAACATCAACTTAATTCTATTTAATTGGTTCACTTCACTAGCACCTGGATCATAGTCTACAGCCACAATGTTACTTTGTGGATATTTTTTACGTAAAGCTTTAATGACTCCCTTACCAGTGACATGATTTGGTAAACAAGCAAATGGCTGCATACAAACAATGTTAGGAGCACCTTCTTCAATCAATTCAATCATTTCTCCTGTTAAGAACCAACCTTCTCCAGTCTGATTACCAATAGATACAACTTCACTAGCCTTTTTGGCGATTTGATCAATTGGTGTTGGTGGATTAAAGCGTTGAGAAGCTTTCAATGCTTTAATCATATCTTTTCTTAAGAAATCAACAAACCATATCGCAAAATTACATAGCCATACAGATGATTGAGAAGCATCAAAATGTTCATGTTCATACCATGTATTATAGAAACAATATTGGAAGAAATCTATTAAATCTGGCATCACAGCTTCGCCACCTTCTGCTTCAATAATTTTTACAATTTCATTATTAGCTGTCGGATGGAATTTAACAAGGATTTCACCAACCAATCCTACTCTAGGTTTTTGAATATCTAATAATGGAAGTTCATCAAAATCTTTCACAATCTGATAAACATTTTTCTTAAATTCTTTCATACTTCCATTTTTCACATTTTCCTGACATTTTGCAACCCAAGATTCATAAAGCTTATTAGCTGAACCTTTGACTTTTTCATAAGGACGTACACGGTAAAGGACACGCATAAATAAGTCACCATACATTGCGCCAATGATTACTTTTTTTGCCATCTTATATGTAATCTTAAATCCCGGATTACTTTCTAATCCTGATAAGTTTGCTGAAATAACTGGAATTTGTTCCATACCAGCATCTTTTAAAGCTTTTCTAATGAAAGCTATATAATTGGTTGCACGACATCCTCCTCCTGTTTGAGAAATAATTAATGCTACTTTATTTAAATCATATTTTCCACTATTTAAAGCATTCATCATTTGTCCTACAACCAGAATACTTGGATAACATGCATCATTGTTGACATATTTTAATCCTTGTTCTACTGCATCTTTATCAACTGAAGGTAAAACTTCAAAGTTATACCCTTCTGAATTCATAGCTATTTCAACAAACTGAAAATGAATTGGTGACATTTGTGGACAAAGGATTGTATAATGTTCATCTTTCATTTGTTTTGTAAATGGAACTTTCACTTGTTCATATTTCTTTGATAAATCAATAATATCTTCTTTCTTTTCTATCGTCGCTTTTAAAGAACGGATACGAATACGAATAGCACCCAAATTACTTCCTTCATCTATTTTAATTAACGTATAGATTTTATTTCTTGCCTTTAAGATTTCAGCCACCTGATCAGCAGTTACAGCATCCAACCCACAACCAAATGATGTTAACTGGATTAATTGTAAGTCTTTTTGTGATGATACAAAAGATGCAGCTTTATATAAACGAGAGTGATAAGTCCATTGATCAACAACACGTAATTGTAAATGTTCTTCATCTAAATAACAGACACTATCTTCACTCAATACAACAAATCCTTCACTTGTTATTAAATCAGGAATTCCATGATTAATCTCTGGATCAACATGATAAGGACGACCAGCCAATACAATCCCTTGCATATGGTTTTCACGCATATATTCAAGTGCACGTTTTCCTTCCTGACGAATATCTTGTTGGCAATGATCTAATTCTGCATAAGCTTTTTCAATAGCTTGATGTAGTTCATGATCTGTAATATGAAATTCACTTAATTCTTCTTTTAAAACATGGAATAATGTTTTCTTATTATTTAAAGAAATAAATGGATTTTTAAATTTTATATTTTTTTGTTGGAGATTATCAACATTATTTCTAATGACCTCTGGATAAGAAGCGACGACTGGACAATTATAATGATTTCCAGCATCTTCATTTTCTAAACGTTCATAAGCTACTGATGGATAGAAAATAAATGGAACACCTCTTGCAATGAGATTTTCAATATGTCCATGTGTTATTTTTGCTGGATAACAGGCACTTTCACTTGGAATAGATTCAATACCTTTTTCATAGATTGCCTTTGATGAACGAGAAGAAAGAATAACTCTAAATTTCAATTCTGTAAAGAATGTATGCCAGAATGGATAGTTTTCATACATATTTAAAGCTCTTGGAATACCAACAACACCTCTTGAAGCATCTTCAATAGGTAATGAACGATAATTAAAGACACGGCGATATTTATAATCAAATAAGTTAGGTAATGATTTAGATTTTAATGGAAGATTCGCACCTCTTTCACATCTATTACCACTAATAAATTCTCTACCATCATTAAATGAAGTAATCGTCAACATACAATTATTTGTACATTTCCCACAGTTTTTCATACTATTTTGATATGTTAAATGTTCTAATTGTTCACGTGTTAATAAAGTTGTTCCTTTACCATCATCTTTTTCTTTTGCAATTGTAGCCATTCCATAAGCACCCATTAATCCTGCAATATCAGGTCTGATGACTTCAATACCTGCTTCTTTTTCAAAAGCACGTAAAACAGCTTCATTGTAGAATGTCCCACCTTGTACAACAACATTTTTACCAATCTGATCTTTACTTCTTAATTTGATAACTTTATATAAGGCATTTTTAATAACAGAATAAGATAAACCTGCTGAAATATCCGCTAAAGATGCACCTTCTTTTTGAGCCTGTTTTACTTTCGAATTCATAAATACTGTACAACGACTTCCTAAATCAAGAGGATGTTTTGACATCAATGCCATCTGGGCAAATTCATCAATTTCATATCCTAAAGAATGAGCAAATGTTTCAAGGAAAGAACCACAACCAGATGAACAAGCTTCATTTAATGTGATATCTTGGATGACATCATCTTTAATAGTAATAGCCTTCATATCTTGACCACCAATATCTAAGATAAAATCTACATCAGGTTCAAAATACTTAGCCGCTGTGTAATGTGCAATTGTTTCTACTTCTCCATAATCAACCTTTAAGGCAGCTTTAATTAATGCTTCACCATATCCAGTCACTCCTGCTTTACAAATATGGCAACCTTCTGGTATCAAATCATAGATTTCTTTCATAATTCTAATAATTAAATCTAAAGGATTTCCTTCATTAGAATTATAGAAAGAATACAATATTGAACCCTCACTATCTATCAATACAACTTTAGAAGTTGTCGATCCAACATCAATACCAACATAAATATTACCTTGATATTTTTTTAAATTTCTTTTCTTTGTTATTGCTTGAAGATGTCGATCTCTAAATCCTCTTAATTCATCTTCATTATGAAATAAAGGTTCTAATGTATGAGCTGCTTCTGTTCCATTATCTTTTAAAACTTTTAAATCATGAATCAATTGCTCCAATGAAATTGCTTTTTCAACATTTTTCGCATTGAGTGCAGCCCCCATAGCCACAAATAATTGAGAATTATCCGGAAAAATAATATCATCATCTTGAAGTTCTAAAGTTTCAATAAAACGCTGTCTTAATTCACTTAAAAAGTATAAAGGTCCTCCTAAAAAAGCAACTTTTCCTTTAATCGGTTTTCCACAAGCCAATCCACTGATTGTCTGATTGACAACTGCCTGAAAAATAGATGCTGCAATATCTTCTTTTCTCGCACCTTCATTAATTAAAGGTTGAACATCCGTTTTCGCAAAAACTCCACATCGAGAAGCAATTGGATAAATACGCTGATGATTTTTTGCTAATTCATTTAATCCAGATGCATCAGTCTGTAGTAATGTTGCCATCTGATCAATAAAAGCACCTGTTCCCCCAGCACATGTTCCATTCATACGTTGTTCTAACGAACCTTCAAAATAAGTGATTTTTGCATCTTCTCCACCTAATTCAATAGCTACATCTGTTTGAGGAATATATGTTTCTATTGTTTTTGTACATGCAATAACTTCTTGTACAAATTTAATATTTAGTGATTGTGAAATAGATAATCCTCCAGATCCTGTAATAACAGGATAAATCTCTATTTGAGGATATTCTTGATAAATTTCTTCTAATAATGTCAGAATTGTATTTCTAACATCTGAATTGTGTCTAACATAACGAGAAAATAAACATACATCTTTTTCATCAGTTAAATAAGCTTTGACAGTTGTAGATCCTACATCAATTCCTAAATAATATTGACTCATAACACTTCTCCTTTAAACATAACTACTCATAATTACTCTACTATATATTATTTCTACATTATCTTCAAATTATATGCCTGATTTTAATTGTTTAATCAATTGATTCATTTTAGACGATAAACGTAAATATTCTTGTGTATCCTCTTCACCAAAATGTTCTAAAAGCATTTGAAAATAACTTTCAACTTCCTTTTTTCTTTCAGATGCAAAATGTCTTCCCTTATCTGTAATAAAGACTCTAATCTTTCTTTTATCTAAAGGATCAACTGTCCTTTCAATAAAATCCTTTTTAGAAAGAGCATTTAATACAGCAGCCACTCTTGATGTATTAATATCAAAACGTTGACTGATCTCTGAAGCATTGACACCATCATGGTCCATTAAATAAAGCAGGACTGCTCCTTCCCCTCTAGCAATTTCACTGACATCACCATGACAAAACTTAAATAATTGTTCATTTTCTATCATATATCCTATAAGTTCTCTTGCACATTTTTGATAATCCATTTCTATTTACCTCACACTATGAGCATTTTATACAACTTTATCACATTTGTCAATTTTTTTGTTTATTTGTCTATTTCTTAAAAATAAACGATATTATTTGATGTTCAAATTTGATGTTGATACAATAAAGAAAAGAGGGAGAGATTCATATGTATGAAAAAATAAAAGAACTTGCAAAGTTATATTATCCTGATACTGTAAATTGTCGTCGTGATTTACATAAGTATGCTGAAAAAGGCTGGTTAGAAATGCGAACAGCTTGTTATATTGCTTCTACATTAGAAGCTTTAGGATATGAAGTTCTTGTTGGTGAAGATATTATGAAAAAAGAAGCACGTATGGGAGTGCCACCAGAAACAATCTTACATTTAAATTACCATCGTGCCCAAAAACAGGGAGCCAATCCTTATTATTTAGAAAAAGTCAAAATGGGAATGACTGCTGTAGCTGGTGTTTTAAAATGTGGAGATGGTCCGACTCTTGCCTTAAGATTTGATATCGATGCTTTAGGTTTAGTAGAAGAATCTTCTTCAAGTCATTATCCTTTTACACAAGGCTTTGCTTCTGTGCATCGTGGAACAATGCATGCCTGTGGACATGATGGACATACTTCGATTGGACTTACAACTGCTAAAATACTTATGAACATCAAAGACCATTTACATGGAACAATCAAACTTATTTTTCAACCTGCTGAAGAAGGTGTTATGGGAGCCAGAAGTATTGCTGAAAGTGGATTTCTTAATGATGTAGATTATATATGTGCCGCACATATTATGCCACAAGAAAATGAACCTTATGATTTGTATTTTGGCATGGATGAATCCTTTGCGACCACAAAACTTGATGTCACATATCATGGTGTATCTACACACGCTGCTGAATCACCTCAGTTTGGTAAAAATGCATTATTATCAGCAGCCAACTGTATTTTAAATTTACACTCTATTCCACGAAACAGTGATGGACAAACACGTGTCAATGTGGGAACTGTTCATGCAGGTACAGGAAGAAATGTTGTTCCTGAAACAGCCAAACTAGAAATAGAAGTTCGTGGTGTAACAAGCGAACTTAATCGTTATATGGAAATCTATGCCAGAGATATTATTGAAGGTTCTGCACGTATGCATGATACTGTTGTTGAAATCAAAGAAATGGGTAAAGCCTATGCTCTCAACTGTGATGATGACTTCATGAATACCATTCGCTCTATGTGTCAACAATATCTTCCAGATTTAAAACTACCACCTTATAATTTAAGTCCTCTGGGTGGTAGTGATGACTTCTCTTATTTAATGGAAGCTGTTCAAGCTCATGGTGGTAAAGCCACTTACATGAAACTTTTAACGCCTATTACTTCTTCACCTCATAATGATGCTTTTGATTTTAATGAACATGTTTTAGAACTTGGACCACGTATTTTCTCAAGTTTAATCTATTATCTTTCGAACAAAAATAAGGCATAATTTTCTATGCCTTTTTATTATCCATTCACTTTTTTATAACGTTTTCCTTTTGTCACTCCATTATCAATAAGTTTTCCATCTTCTACTAATGCTTTTAATAATATTTGAACACGCCTCTCTTTGATATTTAAAACTTCTATAAAATCAGTAGCTTTATACCAAGTATCTTCCTCCATATAAGATAAAATGAGCTGGTATTGTTTTAATGTTTTTGGAGTTATTTTTTTCTCGCACTTTTTTTCTCGCACTTTTTTTCTCGCACTTTTTTCTGGCACTTTTTTGAGAAATGAAAGTGTTAAAATAGTTCTATCTGGATTCATTTTTTCTTCTATTTTTGGTTCTTGCCAATCCTGTTCTTCCCAGGCAGAAAATAATTCTGGCACTCCACTCCCTGCTCTTTCGCCAATTCCAATAAGGTTAAACATTTTCATTAAGGCTTTATTTCTTGGATCAGATTCTCCACCTAATTTCATTTGATATTTTCCAACACGAATTGAACCAGGATTTTCAATCGTTAAAATATCATTATCTTGCTTAATCACAATACCTCTAGGAATATAAAAATCCGCATTAACCAAACAATTTGCCAAAACTTCACGTAAAGCACGATGAACAGGTGTATCATCTATTCTATCTCCACCAACAATTTGAAATGGTATTTTCACATTACGTATAATTTTATTATAAACTCTAAAATAGAATTCAAATAAATTTCCTGTCCATTCTCCTGACGTAGATTGTAAGCGATCCGTCCATCTAATAGTCGGGTCTAACATTTCCCTATAATCAAGGAAATATTCTGGATAGTAATTAACAATATTATATTCTTCTCCAAACATGAGTAATCCCGCCACAGTCGGGTGAAATTTTCTATCTCTGCCTATTTTAGCAGCACCTATTTTCAATAAATATTGCTCATCATCTAAATCCATCCAAGGATGAGCCGATCTAAAAACACGGTGTCTATTTCTATAAGCATGTACTGTTTCTATATCTAAAACTGATAAATCCATATTTTCTATAATAGACATATCCATTGTTTCTTCAACTTGATCTCTTAACATAGCTTTAACTTGAGCTTGAGTACAACGATAATCTCCTGTATGTGTTCTTTTGTAAGTTCCTTTCAACATATCATTATTTATATATACAGGTTTTTGTTCTCTTTTTGCCATAGGCACATGTATCACAATAATCATATCATTTTCAACTTCATAAACTTTAACATCATCTTCATTTAAAAGATTAATACTCACCTTTTGTGTATTATGAGCTTGATTCCAAAAATCATCCAATATTTTTTCTTTATCAGATATTTTTAAACCTGTTGTTTTCCATGTTCTATCATTCAATTCTTGAATGCCAAGAATAATAACACCACCATAAGCATTCGCCATTGCAGAGTATGATTCCCATAAAGACACAGGTAAACCACCTCTCGCCTTTTTTACCTCTCTACGATTATCTTCTTTATAAGAATCATAATTCTTTATATCAAATAAATTGTCCATGCACATGACACCTCCTTCATTATTATAATTATGCCTGTTTATTCTTATCCAAAACATCAATAAAAACATTCTTATATAGAATTATACTGCTTTTATATAACGTTCAAAATCATCACTTAAATAATCCTTTACTTTTTTATGAAGATCTTGATCTATATCTAAAATACGTTGATGATTCACCATTGGATTAATATATCTTTTTTTAGCATTCACCTTTAAATATCCTGTTTGAGGAAATGGCGATCTAAGAACTGTATGAAAATGTGTATATTTTTCATAAATGTCTTTTGTTTGAGGATGATTTAATAACTTTTGAATCACTTGTGTTTCTGTTGTATATAAATCATCATACAAACATACATGACGATCTATAGCCAGTCGTATTAATCTAGCTAAATATTCCATAGAAAAACGATTTTCATCACTTGTATAACATAAACTACATTTTAACATCACTTGCGTAAATAAACGTGCTATTTCTAAATCATCAAAAATGATTTCATCTTTTCTATCATTGACTTTAATGTGCTTATAAATAGTTTGAATATCTTCTTTTGTCATAAATTGATAATGGACGGCATTGGATAAAGTATATTCTAAACGGTCTGCAGAAAGTTTAGGTGTATCATTATCTGCAATAGGATAATCATGATAATTAATAACTTTGTCACTATTGATTTGATAACGTTTAAAAATAGATTGAAGTTCCAAACTGTTTTTAATCATTTCTTCTGTTAAATTTTCTGTTGTTTCCTGTTGAATATAATCATGATACATAAAATCAATCACATGGGCAAAAACCGGTGTGGCAATATCATGAAGCAATGCTGCAACAGTTTGATGTTTATCATATGTCAGATGATAAACAATCAAAGCGACTCCCATACTATGATCATATCTTGATACACCTAAACAATGTTTAAAGGGTTTAAATTGTGTATATTCCATACCACAATTCATACCCACATCTTTTAATCTTTGAAAAATGGATGTCTTGATTATATCTTGTACATAATCTGGGATAGATTCATGATATATATCATAAATACTATGACTCATAAAATAACGCACGCCCAATTCTCACAATCGTTGCACCTTCTTCCAAAGCAATCTGATAATCTTGGGACATGCCCATTGATAATTCCTGTAATGGATATTGGGGATAGCTTTCTTTTAATCTTTCTAATAATTCTCTTGTCTGTCTAAAATAAATACGTGTATCTTCTGGTTCAATATTTGGTGCCATCATCATCAGTCCATCTACAATTAAAGAAGGACATTGCATCAAATAATTCATCACTTCGTCCATTTCTTCTACATCAAAACCATGTTTACTTTCTTCTTTAGCTATATTCACCTGTAATAAGATATGCACTTTTAAATGATGTTTTTGTGCCTGTTTTTCAAGTTCATCAATCAAATGATAGCTATTCACTGAATGAATTAATTCAACCTTATCAATAATGTATTTGACCTTATTTTTTTGTAAAGTCCCTATAAAATGCCAATGTCCTTTACCATGATATTGTTCATATTTTTCCAAAAAAGCCTGTACTCTATTTTCCCCATAATAAAGACAACCACATTCTTCTAATTTTTCAATTTCTTTTTCATCAATATATTTTGTTGCTGCAACAAGTTTAGCAGGTTTTACCTTTACTAACATATTCTTTACTGCCTGTTCATTTACATACATAAAAAAGCCTCCTCTTTCATTGATATTTCTATTATATAATCTTTTGAACATAACTTAAATTATAAAATCATACGTTTATCAAAAAGAGTTCATAAAAAAGTGTTATAATGTGGATATAAATGAGGTGATAGTCATGAATGATTTATTAGAAAGATATTTAGGTGCTGTATGTTCTTATTTTTTTGGAAAAAAACGTCAATATGTGTATCGTGATTTAAAAAATCAAATTAGTCAATCAGCACATCAATATGAAGATATGGAAGATCTATTAATCAGTTATGGTCATCCATTAAGTGTCGCTTATTCTTATGGTTATCGTCCTACTGTTTTTCACCATTTTAATCCTCGTATTGTCAATCTTATTGAAAGATTTGTCTTTATTATTTCAGGTATTTATTTATTCCTATCAACTATCTATTATCTCGAACAATTCGGATGTTTACCATTTCAATCTACAAATCATGTTATTACAACTATGAATACATCATCTTTGATTGCTGTGCTTTTATCTTATCCTATTTTGACTATGATTGGAATCATTGCTGTTGCATTTATTATATTAGCTATATTAGACAAAAAACATGCGATTAAACAAGACTTAGATTTACATTGGAATATTGATAATCTCAATCAACTTCCTCATCCCTCACATTACCCTAATCATACAATTGAAACAATCTTTATGATAGTTTTCATTATTTTCTTTATTATTTATGCACTTTTCTTCTCTAGTGATCTGATTATCAAAGTACAACATGAATCTTATCAGATGATTCATATGATGACATATTTTTTTCAACCATTCATCATGATTATTATTTTTGATTATTTCATTGATATGACTAAAAAAATATATACAAAGAAATATCTTCAATATAGTTCTATTATAAATCTCTTTACAATTATCTCACTTAGTATTTTTGTGGTGAATTCTTCCTTTCTAAAAGATTATCTTCTCCCATACAACATGGATTTTGAATATATGCTTATCAATGGCTTTATTATAACTGCTTTATGTTTTATTTATTTTATTTCTCTTTATAAACTCTTTAGAAACATTAAATCTTATCGTTTTCTATTTAAAAAATAGGACTTAGATATATCTAGGTCCTAATCTTTTTTTGTTCAGATATAGAGTTCAACTCTATATCTGAACAAAACATCAAAAAAGATCCAATCTCTTGGACCTTTCATATGACTATCTAATTTTTGTACCATTAGGTAAGTTTTCTACAGAAACAAGTTCTAACATCTTTTTCTTAGAGCCTGCAAGAATCATACCCTGAGATTCAACACCTCTTAATTTTGCTGGTTTTAAGTTAGCTACAACAATGACTTTCTTACCAACCATTTCTTCAGGTGTATAGAAATCAGCAATACCACTGACAATCTGTCTTGTTTCTTTACCAATATTAATTTGAGAAACTAATAACTTATCAGCATCTGGATGTTTCTCACATTTTTCAACTGTTCCTACAACTAATTCAATTTTTGCAAAGTCATCAATTGTAATTTGATTTTCATCTTCATGTTTTTGTTCTTTTTGAGGATATAAAGCTTCGACTTTCTTTTCTACTTCTTTAGGATCTAATCTTGCAAATAACTGTTGTGGTTTTTCAGTGACTTTTGTTCCTTCTTGATATAAACCAAAAGTATTTAAATCTAAGAAGTTTCTTTGATCTGTATTGATTTGATCTAAAATCTTTGTAGATGTAGAAGGCATATATGGTTCTAAAGCAATTGCCGAAAAACGGATTGCTTCAATTAAGTTATAAAGAACTGTAGCCAAACGATCTTTCTTGCTTTCATCTTTTGCTAGTGCCCAAGGCATTGTATCATCAATATATTTATTTGTTCTTCTTAGTAAGACAAAGATTTCATCCAATGCTTTTGAAGCTTTAAATTCATCCATATAAGCTTGAACTTTCTTTGGCATAGCCAAAGCAATTTCTTTTAATTCATCATCAACAGGTTCATTGACTTGTGGATTTGTCACAATACCATCAAAATATTTATTTGTCATCGCAATTGTTCTATTGACTAAGTTACCTAAGATATTCGCTAAATCAGAATTAATACGTTCTACCAATAAATCCCATGTAATACTTCCATCATTATCATAAGGAATTTCATGTAAAACATAATATCTAACAGCATCTACACCAAAGATTTTAACCAAATCATCAGCATAAATCACATTTCCTTTAGATTTAGACATTTTACTTTCACCTTGTAATAACCAAGGATGTCCAAACACCTGTTTTGGTAGAGGAATATCTAAAGCCATCAACATAATAGGCCAATAAATCGTATGGAATCTGACAATATCTTTACCAATTAAGTGTAAATCAGCTGGCCAATATTTCTTAAATAATTCACCATGATTTCCATCCACATCATATCCTAGTCCTGTAATATAGTTTGTTAAAGCATCAATCCATACATAAACAACATGTTTAGGATCAAAATCTACAGGAATAGACCATTTAAATGAAGTACGTGAAACACATAAATCTTGTAAACCAGGTTTTAAGAAGTTATTCATCATTTCATTTTTTCTTGATACAGGTTGAATAAATTCAGGATGTTCTTCAATGTGTTTGATTAAACGATCAGCATATTTAGATAATCTAAAGAAATAAGCTTCTTCTTTCGCGTCATGAACTTCACCACCACAATCAGGACATTTCCCATCAACCAATTGAGATTCTGTAAAGAATGATTCACAAGCTGTACAATACTTGCCTTCATAGTGCCCTAGATAAATATCTCCCTGATCATATAATTTCTTAAAGATTTTTTGTACTTGTTTCACATGGTATTCATCTGTTGTTCTCATGAAACGATCATATGTTGTATCCATCATATCCCAAATTTCTTTGACAACTGCTGCTTTTTCATCAACAAACTGTTTTGGTGGAATTCCAGCTTCTTGAGCCTTTAATTCAATCTTCTGTCCATGTTCATCAGTTCCAGTCTGGAAATAAACATTATAACCTTCCTGTCTTTTACTTCTTGCAATCGCATCAGCTAAAATTATTTCATAAGTATTACCAATATGTGGCTTTCCAGATGTATAAGTAATTGCTGTCGTTAAATAATAATCTTTTGGATCTTTCATCATATTTCCTCCTTCAAAATAAAAAACGTCCTTATAAAAGGACGTATTATACGCGGTACCACCTTTTTTTATATCTTTCGATATACCCTCAAAACTTTAACGCAGTTAACGTTTATCTCTCACTATTCAAGATAACAGCTCCCAGCCCATCTTCATAAAAGTTATGTCCTGATTTGCACCAACCATCAGTTCTCTACAACGCCCTTTTAATCTCTGCTGTTCTTCGCCTTTTTGATACTCTTAAACATTATCAAATATCTTTCTTATTGTCAACTTTTGATTCCATCTTTTCTAATGAAACATACAAAATAAATGATTTTCTTATAGTAATAATGATATAATATAAGAAACAAAAAAGGAGTGATTTTATGGGATTCTTTAATAAAAAGAAAAAAATCGATGTTTGGGAAGATGCTTATAAAGCCACACCTCATTTTTATAAGCAATCTGATGGTAGTGTATTTGGCGCAATGAGTTTAACTGAAGGTGTCAAAACAATGTTCTTGAAACAACCTCAGTTACATTTTCAAGTTGAAGGTCAACAAATATCAAACTGGCGATTAGCTCTTACCAGTACAACCAATGATTCTATGATTGGTGATATGGACTATTTTATGGCTTTAAAGAAATTACAACCTTATATAATAGCTGAAGATCTTAA
>CALVFK010000014.1 GCA_944326805.1 uncultured Massilimicrobiota sp.
TAAGTCATAGGCAATGATACAACTTGACGATAATGTTGTGTCAAGGGTGCTTTTATAGTCTTTTGAATAGGTAAGTGTTCTACATCAAAATGCGTATATTTTTTTAAAGCATCTTTTAATAAGCCCTTTTTAAAATTCAAGTGCTGACTATAGTCCAACGTTGTTAAAGCGCAACCTTGACAATTTTTATATTCCTTACAAAAAGACGGTTGACGATACTTTGATTTTTCAATATACTTTTTCACTTTTCCTTTCAAAAATTGACGTGTTTCCTGTATGATTTCCACATCAACAATTTCACCAGGCAAAGCATCTTGAACAAAACATATTTTCTTATGAATATATCCAATCCCTTCTCCATTAATTCCCAATTTCTTTATTTCTACTCTTTCTTTTCTCATCAGAGATCCTCCTGAAATATAATATATTTGTAATATACATGCCAATATAGAAAAACTCGGCAGTCCAGTTAAAAACAAACAAAACAATGACAATAGAAGCCAAAGGCCCATAAACCGATTGATAATCTGCAATCTGAAGATAAAAACTTAACGCATAGTACAAAATCAATAATAATACACTGGCAATCAAAGCACCTTGGAATGCATCACTATAATGAATTTTCATTCTTGGTACAATCATATAAATACCAGTTAAACAAAAACAAATTAAAGCATATAACAAAATATGACGAATACCTGCATAGGAATATAAAAAGTTAAATATATACGCCAAAGGTCCAATGGCAGTAATCGCAATAACTCCAATCAACAACAATAATAAATAGACAGTAATTTTAATTGTATAAACATAAAATCCTAAAATACTTTCTTCAGTTTCAGGCTGATACATACGTTTACTGATTTCATAAATATTACCAATTCCTCTTGAAACTGTATATATAGATACCAGAATTGTCACCAAGGCAACTGTATTAAAAGAACGTGATTCTAATATTTCAATCAGCATTTGTGCATATTCCTTAACAACAAACTGCTCTATAATATTTTGAAGTACAGTCATATCGATGTTAAAAAGTGATGTCCCTATCGCAATTAATGTAAATGCCGGTATCAAAAGCAATAACAAATAAAATGATAAAGCGGCAGCAGCGTATGGTGGTATAGCGGTGCGATAGTCATCATATATAATTGTACAGCGCTCATAGAATTCTCTCATTTGATCCTCCACCAACAAGAAAGGAAAAACATTAATTCTGCTTTTCCTCTCCTTCCTTTTCTTCATCTTCCAATAACTTTTTTAAATGCAACAATACAATTCTATTTTTATCAATTTCTTTAATTGTCATCTCAATATTATCAATCATAATCGTCTGATTAATTTCAGGACTTCCATTACATTGTCCTAAAACAAGTCCACCTATTGATTCAAAATCCTCAGAATCAAAAGTTGTATCACAGACATCATTAACTTCATCAATATTTAAACTTCCATCAATTAAAAATTCACCATGACCCAAATCCACAATAGGTTGTTCAAAAGCATCATATTCATCATCAATTTCACCAACAATTTCTTCAACAATATCTTCCAAAGTGACAATACCACTCATCACTCCATATTCATCTAAAACAACAGCTAAAGAAACATGATCTTTACGCATAGCTTCAAAAACATCTGAAATTTGGTTGAACTCATAGACAAAATATGTATCACGCATAATTTTGGTAACATCAAAATCAAGGCGATTAATATCATATAAAAATAAATCTTTAATATAAAGAACACCTATAATTTCATCATATGAATCATTATGCACTGGCAATCTGGAAAATTGAGATTCTCTAAATGCCCCAATCACTTCATCATAAGTTGTATCTGAAGAAATACTTTCAACATGAATTCTTGGTGTCATAACTTCCTTGATTTCAGTATCACCAAATTCAAAAACATTATGAATCATTTCTTTTTCTTCATCTTCCAGTACCCCTTCTTCATGTGATACTGTCACAATTGTTTTTAAATCTTCTTCTGTCATGGTTGGACCTTTATTGGCATCGCCCCCAAACAAACGAACAAAAAAGCCAGAAACAACGTTTAAAACAGCGACGACAGGCGTAAAGATAATAATAATCAATTTAATAAAACGACACACTCCAAAAGCAATAGATTCAGCATTTTGCGTTGCTAAAGATTTAGGTGTAATTTCACCAAAAATCAAAATAACCAATGTAACAACCCCAGTTGCTATAGCAACACCTGTTCCATCATTGCCCAGTAAACTGATCACAAAAGATGTTGTCAATGAAGAAGCTGCAATATTAACCAAATTATTTCCAACCAACACTGAACTTAATAAACGTGTCTGATTTTCTAATAATGACTGAATAAGAATGGCTTTCTTATTATTTTCTTCTGCCAATGTTTTTACTCTTATTTTATTAATAGACATAAATGCTGTTTCACTCATTGAAAAAAGAGCAGATAAAGATATAAGCACAATAAAAGCAAAAATCATAGCTATCTGACTCGAGTCCATTTTCTAACATATCTCCTTTTTATCACATAAATTTCCTAAATATTACTATAAAATAATTAAATTGTCAAACTTCCCATTTATCCCTATCAATCTTTATTATTTTTCTTTTTCATTAGTTCCATCCACTCACGATGCTGTTTTTTTCTTTGTACAAGAAACAAAATTGGAAAAACAATACTGCTACTTGCAATAATCCCTAAAAATGACATAATCAAAGTCTGATTAATGATTTCCATATGCATTCACACTCCACGTTTATTATTATAACAAAAAAAGTACACCTATGATAGATGTACTGAATAATTTATTATAATAATGATTGATATAAAGCTTTGATTTCTTCAACGCTTGTATCGCGTGGATTACCTGGGCAACATGCATCAGCCAGTGCACTTTCACTTAAGAAATCCAAATCTTCAGCTTTCACAATTTCTTTTAAGTCAGCTGGAATACCAACATCTTTAGATAATTGTTTAACTGCATCAATTGCAGCTTGACGATATTCATCTTGATTCATACCTGTTGTATCAACACCCATAGCTTGAGCAATATCTTTATATTTTTCTCCAGTATATGGTGCATTGTATTCCATAACTGTAGGTAGAATAATCGCATTAGCGACACCATGAGGTGTATCATATAATGCTCCTAGAGGATGAGCCATACTATGAACCAAACCTAAACCAACATTAGAGAATCCCATACCAGCAATATATTGACCTAAAGCCATACCTTCTCTACCTTCTGGTGTATTATCGACTGCTCCTCTTAAGTTTTTCGCAATAATTTCAATTGCTTTTAAATGGAACATATCACTCATTTCCCATGCTCCTTTTGTAATATATCCTTCAATCGCATGAGTTAAAGCATCCATTCCTGTTGCAGCAGTTAAACCTTTAGGCATTGAAGCCATCATATCTGGATCAACAAATGCAACAACAGGGATATCATGAACATCAACACATACCATTTTTCTATCTTTTTGAGCATCAGTAATGACATAGTTGATAGTGACTTCAGCAGCTGTACCAGCAGTAGTAGGCACAGCAAAGATTGGTGTACAAGGATTTTTTGTATCAGCTACACCTTCCAAGCTTCTGACATCTGAAAATTCTGGATTACGATCAATAATACCAATAGCCTTTGCTGTATCCATTGATGATCCACCACCAATAGCGATAATATAATCAGCTTTCGCTTGATGTAATGCATCTACCCCGTGTTGTACATTTTCAATTGTTGGATTCGCTTTAATATCTGAATAGATTTCGTATGCTAATCCTGCTTCATCTAATAAATCTGTCACTTTTTTTGTGACTCCAAATTGAATTAAGTCTGGATCAGAACAAACCAATGCTTTTTGAAAACCACGTGCTTTTGCTTCATTAGTAATTTCATTGATTGCTCCTTTTCCATGATAACTTGTTTCATTTAATACAAATCTGTTTGCCATTTTATTTACATCTCCTTTTTGAACTGTCTTTATTTTAGCATTCTTGTGAAAATAAAAACAAGTGACAAATTCGCCTATCTGTCACATTTTATATCTTCCTCATTTTATCATTCATAAAAAACAAATGGAAAGCAAACTTGACATATAAAATCACTCTGCTATAATAAAAGTATGGAAAGTTAACTTTCCATAGAAAAGAGGAATATTTTGAAAAACAGATTAGAAGAATTACGAAAACAAAGAGGTATCAAGCAAGAAGATTTAGCTGTGGCATTAGAAGTATCTCGTCAGACAATAGGTTCGTTAGAAAACGGGCGATACAACCCCTCTATTCTCTTGGCTTTTAAAATTGCAAGATATTTTAACATGTATATTGAAGATATCTTTATCTATGAGGAGTAACAAGACAATGAAAAATAAATATCAAATTTGGTACATTGGTTATATCATTTCAATATTATTAATCCTTATGATTCTGTTGACAGATTTTCCTCAAATGGTTGATATTGGACTCGCTATGTTGTTTAGTGTGATTTTTAGTATTTCTCATGTCCAAATATTACACAACAAGATGATGAAAAATGATAATGATTATAAAATCAATGTCATGGATGAACGTCATATTATGATTCAAGAAAAAACAGGCAATATTACAAATATGGTTAATACCACATTATTAGCTTTCGCAACCATTATATTGATCTGTCTGGATTACATCATTCCAGCCATTATAACTGGACTCATCATCACAATTCAGCCCCTTATACTCATAACTATAAGTACAATGCTTGAAAAAAAGTTATAGAGATCATATAAAAATAAAGCTCATCCAAACAGTCTGGTTGATATGAGCTTTTTCAATATCTTATTAAAGATCAGATAAAAGTTGTTCTAGTTGAGGTGGCAATGCTGCAATTAATAAATCAGCCATTTCTTCTGGTGTTTTCTTCATTCCAGATACTGCCCATTGCACTGTCATTGTAATAGAACCATGACAATACATTTCCAACAAGAACATGATATTATCAGGTATTGGTTCCATTTTTTTACGAATGATATTTTGATAAAACTCTAAAATACATTGATAATCATAATTTTCAACATTATTATAATCTTTTGATTGAAACGCCTGCATAAAAAAGATTTTATCATTCAATAAAAAAGTAAATTTTTTAATTAATCCTTCACGTAAAGTTGAAGAATTACCAATTTGACGAAATGACTTATCTGCCAGTTTTTCAAAATACCAGTTAACCAGATCATATTTATCTTTAAAGTAACGATAAAAAGTCTGTCTTGTCATGCCACTATGTTTCACAATATCAGTGACTGTCATTTTGTCTAATGATTGTTTTGCCATGAGATCTTTAATACTTTGGGCAAACAAATAACGTGTTGAATCGTGTTCATTCATGTGTCCCACCTCTGTTTTTATTATAAAAGAAACAATTCATCTAAACAAGCCCAAACATTCACACAATCTTCTTATTGTCATATGACTTGAAATTTGTTAGAATATGAGCATTAGGAGGCATCAAAATATGAATTTTATTAAAAAGTTTGCAAGAGAAATCAGTGTCTTTGGACTCGTACTGTTGATATTCTTAGGACTCTTTATATATCGTCAGGCAACATTTAAAGATTATAAAACCATATCAGAAAGTCGATTAACGCAAATGATCAAAGATCAGGAAGATTTTGTTGTTGTATTAGGTGATTCTACTGATTCAACAATGATGAGCTATCAGGAAGTAATGACAACTTATACAACAAAGAATCGTTCAATACCTTTCTATTATTTAGATACATCTGAAATTGAAGATATTGATAGTTATGTAGAAAAAACATTTGATACAAACGTTAATTATCCTACAACTTTTGTGATTAAAGATGGAAAAGTCGCTGCCAAAAAAGAAGGTTATAATCAATATTATTCTTTATATGATTTTATTAAAGAAAATTTCAAATAAAAAATCCCAACTCGGGATTTTTTATTTTTGATAAATTCTTTCTACACGTTCGCTGACCAAACAAACAATTTCATAAGGAATCGTAGATAATTCTTTAGCCATACGTGCTAATGATATATGTTCACCAAAGATTTCCACACGATCATGCAGATGAACATTTTCATCAATTTTGACCATCATCTGATCCATACAGATTCTTCCAACAATAGGATAATAACGTCCTGCAATATACACCTGTCTCCCTTGATTAGCACGAATCAATCCATCAGCATATCCAATTGGCAATGTCGCAATATATTCATCTTCCAAAGCAGTATAAGTGAGTCCATAACCAATGCGTTCACCTTTTTTGACTTTTTTAATCATAGCTACACGAGTATATAAAGACATCACCTGCTTTAATTCTTCACATTCTTCACCAGATGGATCAATTCCATACATCGCAATACCAATACGTCCTAAATTAGAGCGTTCGTCATGATGATACATCATGGCAGCTGAATTTTGACAATGAATATATCGAAATTTATGACTTCCAATAATATCATAGAACATTTCAATTTGACGATGATAAGACTCTTTTTGCAAAGGATCATCAGCTGTCGCAAAATGTGTAAAAACACCATCTACCTGAAAAATAGAATTTTGACAATGAGATAAAATATCTTCAAATTCTTTTTTTGATTTAATACCTATACGATTCATTCCTGTATCAATCTTGATATGCACTTTCACAGGCTGATGATGATGATATAATTTTTGAATTTCATCCATATAATCTTTTGAAAATAAAGATAATGTAATATCATAACGAATAACCAAATCCAAATCTTCAATAGGAATTGCCCCTAAAACAAGGATATCTTGTTGAATTCCAATATTTCTTAAATCAATAGCTTCTTTCAATGTAGCTACACCAAACATTGAAATATGTGGATTATCTTTTAAAACATTCGCAACCTGCTGATAACCATGTCCATAAGCATTAGCCTTAATAATAGCCATAAATGGTTTATGAACCTTTTGATATAATGTTTCAACATTATCTTGTATATAATCTAAACGAATACAGGCATAAGTATCACGATAATGTGTCACATTTCCACCCCTTTTCAATGCTTTAGTATAATCCATCATCTCTGTTTTTTCAAGAAAAAATAGGGTTTTCCCCTATTTCATCTGTGATGACTGCATACTTGATAAGACAGCTAATTTCTCCTGTGTTGTTAAATCGTTGGAATAAATAGAACAAACAATTCCCGAAGAAATGTATGTCATCTGTTGATCATTTTCAAAAGCCACACCATCTATCATATCAATCATATGTTCATCAATCGTTTCAGTTTGAAAATCATCATTATTTTTGGATGTTTTTTCAATAATTGTAAAAGATTTATCACCTGTAAATTTTAAGATATGATTGATTTCATCATCAATCGTTGAAACTTTTTCATTTTCCAGTGTCGATCCCATCAAAGAGACTGGATAAAGTGGTAAAGAAGCTGCCACACTATCAGGATATTGCGTTTTAGCAGTTTTCATAATATTCTGTTGTAAAAAATCATCTTTTTTCATCTTTTGATTCATTTCAAACGAAGTGACTTCTACCTTAATCACTTCAACACCATCCTGATCGAAGACACTAATATAAACTGGTTTCAAATCCTTATCAAATTTGACTTCCTGGCTTTTGACTCGCTCATCATTTTCATAAGTCATTTCTCCTTGCACCAAATATCCATCCTTCACTTTTTCTGATGAATTATCTTTTAAAAATGTAATTAAAGATTGATAGATGTAAGGCTTTGGTGAATTATCTGGCCATTCACTTTGAAATTGAAAAGCTTGATTTAATGAGGGTGTTAAAACAAAAACACCTTCATCATTTCTAACAATAACCTGTGACTGATTTAACGATTTATCATAAAGTTCAACTTTATAATAATGTTTTTCATCAATGTGTGCATAAGTGGATGTGACTTGATATGATTTTAATTCATCATTTTCTAACATTTCCATATTTCCAATCAATTGATAGCTTTGACATTCACTGGCTTCTTTGATTAAATCTTCTAGTGATGATGATTTAAAGAAAAAAATCCCCGTTCCTACAACAATCACAGCAACAACAATGATGACTGTTAAAATGACTTTTTTATTCATGATTCTTCCTCCTCATCATATTTTATGATGTGACTATTTTTTTATGAATAAAGTTGAAAGTCTTGGTTATAATATCATTAGGAGGATAGAAAAATGAATATGATACAGAAAATTGCTTTAGTATTTACCATTATTGGTGCAATCAACTGGGGACTCATAGGCCTCTTTAATTTTAATTTAGTAGAAGCTATTTTTGGCGAAGCCCTTTTAAGTGCCATTATTTATATGATTGTTGGTATTGCTGGTATTATTAATATTATGTTATTGTTTACTGATTTAGATCAGTAAAAAAAGACTGTAATGAATAAATAACTCTATGGTTCTTTATTCGTTCAGTCTTTTTTATTGAAAATCACTTACTTGTCCAGTTTTTAAAGCAATTCTTTTACGATTTTTGACTAACGATAACATTGGTAAATCTGATGTAGAATCAGAATAAGCAATAGAATTTTCAAAATCTATTTCCATGTTTCTTGATTTTAAATAATTGAGGATACGTGGAACTTTTTCCTGACCTTTACAGTTGAGACCAACAATTTGACTCGAAGCATGTTTTGTTTGTGTACCTAACAAAACATCACAAGGTAATTGCTGATATTTCATATATGCTTCACATGAAGCTGTACATATAATCACAACATACCCCTGTTGTTTTTCCTGCTCCATTTGTTTAACGATATGAGAATAATAACGAGGGACAACTTCCTGTTGATAAAATGTTTTTAGCTGTGATTCAGTCATATGATCTAAAGGAAAAAGCAACGCTGATTTAGCTTTTTCAAAACTCATCAGATGCATTAAATATAATCCATAATAGAACGCAACCTTAAAGAAATAAAAACAATGAACAGGATGCTTTTTTAAATCATATTTTAACAAACGGACAATCGAATCACCGGAAGCAATCGTATTATCAAAATCATACAAAGCAACACGCTGCAGCATTAAGCAATCTCCAATGCGATTTCCATCATTGTTGTAAAAGTTTGTTCTCTTTCTTTAGCTGTTGTTTCTTCCTGTGTCACTAAAGAATCAGAAACAGTTAATAATGTAAGAGCTTTTTTCCCTAAATAAGCTGCTGTCGCAAACAAGGCATAAGATTCCATTTCGACACCTAGACACCCCATAGATGCCCATTTCTTTCCTGAATCTTGATCAGCATGATAGAAAATATCTGAAGCAATGACATTTCCAACATGATATGTCGCATTTTTCAACTTAGCCTGTTCCACAGCTTTTTCTAATAAATCATAAGAACTAATGGCTGAATAAGTTCCAGGCAGTTCAAACTGATGAGCAAAATTACTATCCGTACAAGAACCCTGTACAATAATAATATCTCTTAAATGAACATCTTTTTGTAAAGAACCACATGAACCAATACGAATAATGGCTTCTACATCATATTGTGTGAAAAGTTCATGTGAATAAATACCAATAGATGGCTGTCCCATTCCTGAACCCATAATAGATACTTGTTTACCATGATAATATCCTGTATATCCAAACATATTTCTCACAGTATTAAATTGATGAACATCTTCTAAATAATGTTCTGCTAAAAATTTGGCACGTAAAGGATCTCCAGGCATTAAGACTGTTTTTGCAATTTCTCCTTTTTGTGCTTGATTATGTGGTGTTGACATCAAAATCATCCTCCTTCGTGAAATGTCTGACCTTCTTTAAAAAAATATACTTCATGATTACCAACTGATAATTCTTCACCTGCCAAAGCTTGTTGAACCATTGTTAAAAACATCTGATCTTCTCCCATCTGATAACCAACCAAAGCAAAATAACCATCCAAAACAATAAATGGAACACTTCCTGATTGATCATTAACAACATAATCTTCTAATAGATGACATGTTTTCGCATAAGCTTCTAATGAAGATTCTTCATCAATATCCATTTGAATAATATCCATTTGATTTCCATATTCTGCTTCTAATTCAGGTATCACAACTTGTATAAATGAACGACAATGTGGACATGTTTTTGCATAATAAACATACAGATAATATTGTGGGTGTCTTTGACAGCCACTGAGAAAAATAAAAAATACAAGCAATAACTTTTTCATTAATGATTGAAATAAGAAAAACGTAATCCACTTAACTCATCACTTAAAGTCTTTCCTTCAACAGCTTTTTGAATATCATCAACAATATATGTTTCATCGCCTGAAGTATATCCTACTTTTGCAAAATATCCCTCTATCGCATACATTGGTCCCATTCCATAAAGGGACTGATCAAATTGATATAACTGATCAATCACATCTTCATAAACCGCTTGTGTTGTGTCATCATCCAAATCATATTGTTGAATTGTCAAAGAATCACCAAATGTTTCTTCAAGATAAGGAATAGCTGTTTCCTTAAATGATTGACATTCTGAGCATGTTTCAATATAAAAATAAAGCATTGTGACAGGTTGCGATAATGTTATTTTTTGTATGGAAGATTTGCCATTTTGACATCCCCATAATAACATCATTGATAATATAAATAATATTTTCTTTTTCATTCTTTTCTCCTTCATCTTGTATTATAAACTATTCCTTAAAGATTGTATACTATCGAATAAAAACTTTTCTTTAATTTTATTGCAAAAAAATAATTTTAATAATATAATAATGTCAAGGAGGAGGATACGAATGAACTTTGAATGGTCAACAAATGATATAGCAACTATGACTGTTACCATTTATGAAACAAACTTAACTTTAAATAAAGCAGCCTGTGTTCATTTTGAAGACGTCAATTATGTGCTTTTAGGGATTGATAGAGAAGCAAGGCAAATTGGTATTAAACCTGTAACAAAACAGGAAATTGATGAAAATATTTACCCAAAGAGTCAATTGCATCGTATTTCACTTGGAAAAAGCTATGGAAGAATTTCTAACAAATCATTTGTATTAGACCTCAGTGAAAAATTTGGTTTAGATTTTTCAAAGCAACAGTGTTATAAGTTAAAAGCAACTTATGATATTGTTCATGCTATGATGATTATTCAATTATAACTGAAAGGAGAATGCAAACCATGTCAACAACACTTATTTGGACAATTGTTCTTGTCATTGCAGTGATTGTAGAAGCCATAACGATTGATCTGGTTAGTATCTGGTTTGGAATTGGAGCTGTTGGTGCTCTCGTTTGTGATTGGTTAGGTATTTCAGAAACCATCCAGGTGATTGTCTTTGCTGTGATTTCAATTATATGTATTCTTATTACCAGACCTCTAGCAAAAAAATATTTAAGAGGAAATACAGTCAAAACAAATTTGGATAGAATCATTGGAAAACACTGCCTTGTGACAGAAATGATTACTGCTGATCAAAAAGGTGAAGTGAAAGTTATGGGAAATCTTTGGGCAGCCACAAGTCTCAATAATGTCACAATTTCAGCTGGGGAATATGCTGAAGTGGTGTCTATTGAAGGCTCACATGTTGTTGTAAAAAAATTAGATAAAGGAGAGGATATTTCATGTTAGAAGGTATTTTTAACTATTTATGGATTATTTTACTATTAATATTAATTGTTGTCATTATTGCCAAAACAATTCGTATTATACCTCAATCTTATGCTTATGTTGTAGAAAGAATTGGGGCTTATAATCGTACTTGTACAGTAGGATTGCATATTATGATTCCATTATTAGATCGTATTGCTAATAAAGTTTCTTTAAAAGAACAGGTTTTGGATTTTGCACCACAGCCAGTGATTACAAAAGACAATGTGACAATGCAGATTGATACTGTTGTCTATTTTCAAATAACTGACCCTAAATTATTTACTTATGGTGTTGTCAGACCATTAAACGCTATTGAAACACTGACTGCTACAACTTTACGTAATATTATTGGTGATCTGGAACTTGATGAAACATTAACATCAAGAGATATCATTAATTCAAGAATGCGTTCTATCTTAGATGAAGCAACTGATCCTTGGGGTATTAAAATTCATCGTGTTGAAGTGAAAAACATCATTCCACCACGTGATATTCAAGAAGCCATGGAAAAACAAATGCGTGCTGAACGTGAAAGACGTGAAGCTATCTTACAGGCAGAAGGTAAGAAAACAGCTGCTATTTTAACTGCTGAAGGTAAAAAGGAATCTATGATTCTTGAAGCAACAGCTGAAAAAGAAGCACAAATTGCCCGTGCTGAAGGGGAAGCCGAAGCTTTAAGACTTGTTTATGAAGCACAGGCAAAAGGTATTGAATATATTAATAATTCTCAACCTCAACAGGCATATATCACATTAGAAGGATTTAAAGCATTAGAAAACTTAGCAAAAGGCGAATCAACAAAAATTATTATTCCTACCGAGTTACAAGGAATGGCAAGTGCTGTGACATCAATTGCTGAAATTGTGAAAGATCCTAAAAAACAATAGAAAGCAGGTCAATCGACCTGCTTTTACTTTACTTTTTGAAAAATAAAACAAACCCCTACTTCTTGATTGATTGCTGAAACATGATAACCAAACATAGAAGCAATCTTACTGACAATAGACAATCCTAAACCAAACTGTCCTTTCACACCTTTGACATAAGGATCAAATAAATAAGGTAATGTAGATTCATCAATAGCTTCACCATCATTATAAATTTCCAGATAATCTTCTTTTAAAGTAATTTTAATCAATGATTTCGCATAACGTGAAGCATTTTCAATAATATTTTCAATAGCTACACGCCAATGTTCTTCATCCCCAATAAAAGTCACATCTTCTAAATCTATCTCCAGTCTAATCTCTGGCTTCAATAAATCCATCTGCAAAACAATCTTTTCAATTAACTCTTTAATCGCAAAAGTTTCCAGTTCATTCTTTTCACCCTGTAAATAATCCAAACGATTAAGATACAAGAACGATTTAACCTTATGTTCTAAACGATCAGCATTTTCCAATATCACATCAATCGAACTATCTTTATCTCCATAAGGATAAATATCATCTTTAATGCTTTGCGCATATGTCTGAATCAAAGCAATCGGTGTTTTTAAATCATGAGAAATATTATGAATCATTTCTTCCTTGATACTTTCCTGTTTATCCAGATCGTCTTTCATCACAGTTAGTGCCTTAAACACAATCCCAATCTCATCTTCACGCTGAATATTCAATTCACTCTCTTTATGATCCTTGATATTATCAATATAATTTTTAATCTTTTTGAGTGGACTAATCAATGATAAAACCCATAAAATCATAACCAAAGCCAAAACAATAAAGAACCCATATTGAATATAAATAATCTGATTACGTAAAGATGTTACTAATGATAAAGAATATTCACTATCCACTAATGAAATCAGATACTGTGATGTATCATTAACATGTGTAATCATATAATAATAGGTATTGCCATTATACTGTCCCTTATTTTTAATAACACTTTTATGCGTTTGAACAGCTTTAAATAAATCTTCCTTAAAAAGATAAGAATAAAAATCATAAACAATTTGACGACTGCTAATATTCGTTTCTGTAAATGTATTTTCGTCACTTTCATAAATAATATGATAAACTTCTTTTTCTTGCTTATAAGGAATAATATTACTATAAATAATTGAAGTTTGTGATATTGTTAAACGTTCATACATCTGTTTATCAACAATTGAAGATAAATTGTAATCAACAACAGGCATCATCACAGCAACCATTAAAATAGCCATCGCACACAATACGACAATAAGTTGTTGAACAAGAGATAATTTTTTAAAAAATGATAAACGCTCTTTTATTTTTTCCATACTAATCTAATCGATATCCAAAGCCATAGATTGTTTTAATATTTAAATCAGGCATCTTTTTTCTTAAACGACGTAATGTATCATCAACAACACGATCACTACCAAAATAATTTTCATCCCAGACTTTAGATAAAACCTGATCACGTGAAATAGCCAGACCTTTATTTTTGATAAAATAAAGTAATAAATCGTATTCTTTTGTTGTTAATTCTATTTCATGATTTTGAAATAAAACTTTTCTCTTTTCTTCATCCACTGCATAACCATCAACATTAATCAATGCAGGATCATCCTTATAAACACGTTTTAAAACATTATGTATTCTTAAAATCAATTCTTTAATATTGAAAGGTTTTGTAATATATTCATCGCAGCCTTTTTCTAAACCAATAATACGATCAAACTCCTGATCTCTGGCACTCATAAAGACAATGGGCATATCTGGCTTACAGGACTTAATTTCATTAAGTAAATCAAAACCACTGTTTTTATCCAACATAATATCCACAATCCATAAATGAACATCATCATCTTTATGTAAAAAAGCCTCTTCATACGTATAAAAAGAATAAACAATATATCCTTCTTTTTCTAAATAAGTCCTCACCAGATCATTCAAATTTTTTTCATCATCAATAATATTAATACGGTATTTCACAATCCATCACCTCTTATTCATTATATACAAAATATTGCCATATTTCATGGCAATATTTTGTGATAATATGTGAAATTATATTATTTTTCTACAGCATACCCTTTTTCTTTAATTTTATTAACAACTTTTAAAACATATTCATGACAAATCTCATCGCTTTGTGCTTCTACCATTACACGAATAACAGGTTCCGTACCACTTTCACGTACAAGAATACGTCCTTCATCTCCTAAGGCTTCTTCAACCTCTTTAACAGCCTTTTGAACATCTGGATCATTTTGTGCTAAAGTTTTATCACTAACACGAACATTAATCAGTAACTGAGGATAGATTTCAACCTGTTCCGTTAATTGAGCCAATGTTTTTTTGTTTTCTACCATTGTTTCCATGATTTTTAAAGATGTTAAAATACCATCTCCTGTTGTTGCATGTTTAGAGAAAATAATATGTCCTGATTGTTCCCCACCAATACAATGACCATTTTTGACCATATTTTCATAAACATATTTATCTCCAACTGCTGTTTTTTCATATTGGATTCCTACTTTATCTAATGATTTATATAATCCAAAGTTACTCATTACAGTTGTCACAATTGTATTATTTAAAAGTTCACCCTTTTGTTTCATTTCTAAACCACAAAGATAAAGAATTAAATCTCCGTTGACAACACGACCAAATTCATCCACAGCAATACAACGATCAGCATCACCGTCATAGGCAAATCCAACATCCAATCCATTTTCAACAACATATTTCTGTAAAACTTCAATATGTGTTGATCCACAGTTTGTATTGATATTTAAACCATCAGGCTGGTTATTAATCACATGTGTTTGTGCTCCTAAGGCATCAAAAACACTTTTAGCAATAGCACTAGATGAACCATTTGCACAATCCAAACCTACTTTAATATCTTTAAAAGCACGTGTTGGAATACTCATTAAATAACCAATATAACGATTTCTACCCATTGAATAATCAACTGTTCTACCAATCTTATCTTTTGTTGCATATGGAATAGGATCAGTTAAACCATCAATATATTGTTCAATCAATGTTTCAATTGTGGCTTCTAATTTATGACCTTTTCCATTAATGATTTTAATCCCATTATCATAATAAGGATTGTGTGAAGCAGAAATCATGATTCCACAATCAAACTCTTCACTTCTGACAACATAAGATACTGAAGGTGTTGTTGTGACATGTAATAAATATGCATCTGCTCCACTTGCAGTTAATCCAGCCACAAGAGCATATTCAAACATATAAGAACTTCTTCTTGTATCTTTTCCAATCACAATTCTTGCTCGATGTGAACGTGAAAAATACCATCCTAAATATCTTCCAACTTGATAAGCATGTTCCACAGTCAAATCAATATTTGCTTCTCCTCTAAATCCATCTGTACCAAAATATTTTCCCATTGTCTTAATTCCTTTCTATATTAATTGTTATTTTTGAAGATGATAACAATTTCATTGTTAATGTTTCATCATCTCCTGCAATTTTAACATTCACTTGATGTGTGCCAACACTCAAACCATCAATATCAATCGTTGCCTGAATATTGTCAACCTTTAAAGCATTGATTTTATCCTCAGTTCCTGTTATGGAAACAGAAGCATATTGCCCTTGCCCCGCAAAAGAAACCTTATAATTATGAGAATTATTCAAAACCTTAATCGGAATGTTGTCAAATTTTTTCGTAATCACTTTTTCGATTTCCACATTAACATCAACTGTATCCTGTGAAAACTTATTAATACCTGTTATTTTCTTAAATGCCAGATCATTTAACGTTGTACTTGATTTCAAATCACTGACATCCACATCAACTTCAACTTGATTGATTTCCTTTAACTGTTCTTCTACCCCAAAAATCGTCACTTCATTTTGTGATAAAGTATATTGAGAAACCTGATATCCAGCTGGTAAATCTCCAACAATATTGACATGAATTGGAACAGTTTTACTATAAGAAGAAACCTGACAAGTCACATGAACATCGACTGGACGTACCTCAACTTTTAATTCATCTCCACTACTGTCATAAGCTTTAATTTTAGCATTTTGTTCAAAATCTTCTGTCTGATTAGAAACATCAATACAAGCTTCCACTTTTTCAACTTTAGCCAGTGTCTCTTCACTGGCACGTAATTCCACAGTATCTAAGTCCATTTGACTGACGCTCACTGAATATTTACTATCCAGTTCATCTTCGTTGATAAAGCGATATCCCAAATCAAAAGTACGAGTTACTTTTTTAGCCAACGTCACTTTAATAGAACTTGGTATCGAAACAACCTGTAAAGTTTCTGGAAAATGACGGGTACGTAAATTCAGGACATAATCACCTGCATTTAAATCCTGTAAATCTAAATACACTTCGTAATCTTTAGAAAAATTCGTTTTATAAATATCTAAAGAAGGACCAACTAGCACTACCGAAACGCTATCAGGAATACCAGAGGCTTCTAGAGAATCATCCAGATTTTCTACATTGACAGGAACATTTTCTAATGTTGCTCCTGAAGTTGGACTCGTCAATATATCTTTTCCTGAAACACTATAAAATAAAATTGCTGCCATCATAAAAGATAAAATCATAATAGATACTTTACTAGAAAGAATTTTATCTAATATTTGATTCATATAATTATAAAAACGAGCCCCTGTATCAATCGCTTTGACTTTTTTTTCATTCACTACATCTTTACTCGTAGATTCTTTTGTAGATTGAGCTTTTTCTTTTTCAACAATCTTCAAAAAGAAATCTGTTGTTGTATCTTTTAAAGGTTTATTATTTCTAGGACTCATGAGCTTGCCCTCCTTCATCGCTAGATTTGAACCATTGTAATTCATTAACCAATGATGCTCTTAACTCTTTGATAGGAATCTTTCTTAATTCCCCATTTGTCGCAAAAGAAATCGTTCCTGTTTCTTCACTGACGACAACAGTTAAAGAATCAGTAATTTCACTAATACCAATGGCTGCACGATGACGTGCCCCATATTTAGGACTTAATTCTTTATTCGTTGGTGGATAGAAAGCTGCTGCACAAGCCACACGATCTCCTTGAATAATCGTTGCCCCATCATGTAAAGGTGTCCCTTCCCAGAAAATCGTTAAGAAAAGCTCACTACGAATATCAGCATTAATCTTTGTCCCTGTATTAATATAATCAATCATAGATTGAGTTCTTTCAAACGTAATTAAAGCTCCTGTCTGTTCCTTGGCCAGTGTTGATATGGCATCAACAAGTTCATCCATTAATCTTTCTTTTTCATCATTACTGATTTCTTTTTTCACACTCATTTTGGTTTGTCCCATTTTCTCAAGCAAAGTACGAATTTCTGGCTGAAATATAATGATAATGGCTAAAACTCCCCAATTAATA
Organism: uncultured Massilimicrobiota sp.; assembly: GCA_944326805.1. Taxonomy (GTDB): domain Bacteria; phylum Bacillota_I; class Bacilli_A; order Erysipelotrichales; family Coprobacillaceae; genus Allocoprobacillus. Next base: position 17,913 of record CALVFK010000014.1, read on the forward strand.
ATACTATCTACAAGATAATTTAATGTTGTTAAACCTAATAAGCTTGTTATAAGTTTAACAATCAAAATAAAAAGAACGCCTTTGAAAAGCTGCATGGTTTTCATATTTGTTTTAAACATTGAAATCAAATAATAGAGAATAAACCATACTGCAATCAAATCTATTGCTGATCTTAAAAAGTTAATTACAATACTAAGATTCAATCTTTATCACCTACATTTCTTTTTTATTATATCAGTTTTCTATCAAAAGTAAAACGTTACCTTTTTCATTTGTTGAAAATTGGTCTTCAAAAATCAACATCTGATGTTTTTATTAAAAAAGAAACAAATTCCTTTGCAAATAAGTAAAAAAGTTGTAAGATATGTATGTTATAGGAGGATATTATATGGGAAAAACAATTTTAGTCGAAACTTCTGCAAGACATGTTCATTTATCACAAGCAGATTTAGAAACTTTATTTGGTAAAGGATATGTTTTAACTAACAAAAAAGATTTATCACAACCTGGACAATTTGCCTGCCAGGAAAAAGTCACTGTTGTTGGTCCAAAAGGAGAAACAAAAATGTCTATCTTAGGTCCAACACGTGCCAATACACAAGTGGAAGTCTCTTTAACTGATGCCAGAGCATTAGGAGTGAAAGCACTTATTAGAGAATCTGGAGATATCGAAGGAACTGCTGGTTGTAAATTAGTTGGTCCTGCTGGTGAAGTAGAAATTCCTTGTGGTGTGATCGCTGCAAAACGTCATATTCATATGACACCTGCTGATGCAAAAGAATTTGGTGTACAAGATAAAGATGTTGTCAGTGTAGAAGTGAAATCTGCTGATCGTTCTTTAATCTTTGGAGATGTTGTCTGCCGTGTAAGTGACAGCTATGCTCTTGCAATGCATATTGATACTGATGAATCAAATGCTGCTGGAGCTCCTTGTGAAGGAACAATTATTAAATAAAAAAAGAAAACCTGCAGATCTTAAAATCTGTAGGTTTTTTTCATACATTATTTTTCATTAACAACATTTTTTAAAGTTGCACTTGCTTTGAAAGCAGGAACTTTACTTGCAGGAATTTCCATTGTTTCACCAGTTCTTGGATTACGTCCTGTTCTGGCTTCTCTTGTACGAACTTCAAAAGTTCCAAAACCTTTTAAAGAAATCTTATCTCCTGCTTTTAAAACATCAGTTAAAGTTTCTAAAAAAGCATTAATAGCAGCTTCAGATTCTTTTTTTGTTAATCCTGATGCTAAAGAAACTTTTTCTAATAATTCATTTTTATTCATACTATAATCTCCATTTCTATGTATATTAGGGTTCTTCCCTAGACCCTATTATAATACAACTCTTAAGTCTTGTACAGTGGGATTTATTCTAAAGATTTTCAATCAACTGAACAAATGCATTGACAGCCTCTTTAGAAGTTGCCCATGATGTGACGATACGAATACGTTCACCACCTGAAACAGCCCCCATATGTGTGACCATAAACTCTTTTTCAATGGCTTCTAAAGCTTTTTGTGGTACATCGACAAAAATTTGATTCGTTTGAGAAGGTTCATAAATTGAAAATCCTTTTTGAATCAATGCCTGACGTATTCTATCAGCCATCTTATTTTCATAGCGACCAATGTCTTCATAAAGATGATCTTTCAACAATTCATAAAATTGAATACCTAAAAGACGCCCTTTAGCCAACATCGCTCCTTTATTTTTCATATGGTAACGAAATTGAGGTTTTAAATCATCATGAAGAATGACAAGTGCTTCACCAAATAAAGCTCCCATCTTTGTCCCACCGATATAAAAAGCATCTACATTTTTGGCAATTTCTTCTAAAGTCGGTGCATCTGGTAAAGCTAAAGCACTCCCTAAACGTGCTCCATCCATAAAAAGATATAAACCATATTGACGTGTGGTTTGATATAAATCCTGTAATTCTTCACGCGTATAATAAGTTCCCAGCTCCGTTGTCTGTGAGATATAAACCATACGTGGCTGAACCATATGTTCATCTTTATGTTGCAAACAAATATCTTTGATCATATCACAAGTGACTTTTCCATGAACATGTGGACGAATTAATATTTTATGTCCTGCTCCTTCTACAGCTCCTGTTTCATGCACATGAATATGTCCCTCATCACAGGCAATAACAGCCTGATAATGTTTAAGAGCATAGGAAATCATTAACATATTTGTCTGGGTTCCACCAACAAGAAAATGAACATCTGCATGAGGTTGACCTATTTTTTGAAGAATCACTTCTTTTGCTTTGGTACAATATTCATCTTCTCCATAACCAACAGTTTGAATAAGATTTGTCTGATTTAAGGCTTCTAAGACACGTGGATGAGCCCCTTCACTATAATCATTTAAAAAACTATACATCTTTCTCTCCTATTCTCGATATAATAATCCATATCGTACATATATTAAATTTAATAAACTTAAAAAGTTCATTGTTCCCTGTAAAGAAGATTCACTATATT
>CALVFK010000015.1 GCA_944326805.1 uncultured Massilimicrobiota sp.
GTAGAACTTCAGCCTTCCAAGCTGACTACGTGGGTTCGATTCCCATCACCCGCTCCAAGATTAAAAAATAACTTACAATTCATAATGAGTTGTAAGTTTTTTTGTTTGATATAAAAAAGGAAGTGATTTCTCACTTCCTATACACCTGGTTTTCCAAGTAATTTAAACATGTTTTTCTTATAAACTTCAACACCTGGTTGGTTAAATGGATTGACACCTAATAAATATACTGATAAAGCACATGCTTTTTCAAAGAAATAAACCATATATCCAAATGAATAAGGTGTTAATTCATCAAGAGTAATTTGAATGTTTGGAACATTACCAGTATTCACATGGGCATCAATTGTTCCTTCACATGCTTTCTTATTAACATAATCAACAGTTTTTCCAGCAAGATAGTTTAAATTATCTAAATTATCTGGATCACTAGGAATTTCAAGGTCAGAAATAGGTTTTTCAATTTTTAAAACAGTTTCATATAAAACTTTGCTTCCTTCTTGAATGAATTGTCCAAGTGAATGTAAATCAGTTGAGAAAGTGGCGCTAGTAGGTAAGATACCTTTTCCTTCTTTACCTTCTGATTCACCAAATAATTGTTTCCACCATTCAGCTGTTTGAGCTAATTGTAATTCATATGTGACAAACATTTCAGCTGGATAACCTTGCTTTGATAACATTTGTCTAGCAACACCATATTGATAAGCACTGTTTTCTAATAAGTCAGGATTACTGTATTCTGCTCTTGCATCAGCTGCACCCTTCATCATAGCATCAATATCAATACCAGCCATAGCGATAGGGAATAAACCAACAGCAGTTAAAACAGAATAACGTCCACCAACATCGTCAGGAACAACGAATGTTGTATATCCTTCATTAGTTGCTAAAGTTTTTAATGCACCTTTTTCTTTATCTGTTGTCGCAACAATTCTTTTTCTGGCTACTTCTTTTCCTTTTGTTGATTCTAGTAATTCTTTAAAGATTCTAAATGCAATAGAAGTTTCAGTTGTTGTTCCAGATTTAGAAATAACATTAATTGCAAATTCTTTATCTTTGACATATTCTTTAACTTGAGATAAGTAGTTTGATGAGAATGTATTTCCAATATAAATGATTTGTACTGGATGTGTTGGATATAAACCATTTAAGGCTTCAATTGCAGCTCTTGCTCCTAAATAAGAACCACCAATACCACAAACTAATAAAACATCAATTTCATCTTTTAATTCATTAACTTTTGCTTTAATTGCTTCTACTTCAGCTTTATCATAATTCACAGGTAAGTCAACCCATCCTAAGAAATCACTTCCTTGACCTGTTTTATTATGGATCATATCATGGATTTGAGCAACCTGCTCTTTGTATGAATCCATACTTTCAGTTAATTTTGCTTTTGATAAATCAACTTTAATCATTATTCTTCCTCCTTGATTACGCCTTGTGCTATCCACTCAGGCAATTTTTCTTTTAGTGGGTAAAATCCCAAAGGTGTTTCTTGTATCTTTTCTCGCTGGTTTTTGTATGCTCTTTTATACTTTCTTTTTGCTAAATGAACAGCTTTTAAAGAAAGTTTCGCCTGATGTGTGGTGTGATCAATATCAATCACTTTGACACGAATCACTTCACCGACATGGACAAAGTTTTCAACATTTCTCACGAATTTATCAGAAATCTCAGAAATATGAATCAAACCAGAAGATTGATCGGGTAAAGATGCAAATGCACCATAAGGTTGAATTCCCGTAATGGTTACATCAATTATATCACCAGTTTTGACACGATGTTCCATTGACAGCCCTCCAATCGCTCTTATTATAGCATAAACTCAAAAGTGTTAAAAGGAAAATCAAGGTCATGATACTTTTATTTATTGAAAAATATGGTATAATAAGTCATGTTGAAAAGGAGGCTGAATCATGGATCAAGAAGCAGAAATCAAAAAGGTGATACATAAATTAAGACCTTATCTTCAAAGAGATGGTGGAGATATTGAATTTGTGAAATTTGAAGATGGTATCGTCTATGTTCAAATGCATGGTGCGTGTGCAGGATGCATGATGTTAGATGCCACTTTAAAAGATGGTGTCGAACAAATATTGATTGAAGAAGTGCCTGGTGTTTTAGAAGTTCAGGCCATTTAATGAAAATTGAGAAAAAATTGAGAAAAAAAGAAAGAAAACAGTGTTATAATTATATTATGTGATGATATCACTTGATTTATAACAAGTATTCATATATACTAAGAAAAGTCTTGTTTTGTAGAATAATGTCTACTTTTTCCGGTTAAAATAAAACTGGTGATGTGAATGAATAGAAAACAAGAACAATTAAAAATTGCAGCTATTCTTTATGATTTGGGATTGGAAATGGATCTTATTGAAGCGATGACATCTTTAAGTCATGAAGAATTAAAAAAATTATATCAATAACAGAAGCTCTTATTAAGAACCACGAGATGAGGATCGATGAAGTGGTGGCAACCCTTGTTTTGAGAAGGTGCCTTACCTAGCAAGTTTGACTTGAACAATAAGAGGAAAGGAAGCTTTCCTCTTGAAAGCTTTTTTTATTGGATAGGGGAGGAAAGAAAAATGGAAAGAATTTTATTTACATCTGAATCTGTTTCAGAAGGTCATCCTGATAAAATTTGTGATCAAATCAGTGATGCTATTTTAGATGCCTGCTTGGCACAAGATCCATATTCACGAGTAGCTTGTGAATGTTTTATTACAACGAATTTACTTGTTATTGGTGGTGAAATCACAACACAGGCAGTTGTGGATTATGAAGGTATTGCACGTCATGTTTTAAAAAAGATTGGATATACAAGTTCTGATATTGGAATTGATGGAGAACATTGTGAAATTCAAAATGTAATTGGTGTTCAATCAAGTGATATTGCTTTAGGAACAAATCGCGAAGTCGGTGGTGCTGGGGATCAAGGAATTATGTTTGGTTATGCCAGTCATGAAACAGAAGGGTATATGCCTTTGCCAGTTTCTATTGCTCATCATTTGGTGCGTTATGCAACTTCGAAACGTCATAGTGGTGAATTTCAATGGGCTAGACCGGATATGAAATCACAGGTCACAGTGGACTATACTGATGCGAATCATCCACGAATTGATACAATTTTAATGTCAATTCAACATGATGATGATTTTGATGAAAAAGCTTTTAAAGATTATATCCAAAATGTGATTATGAAAGATGTTGTGAAAAAATACAACATGAACACAGATTATAAAGTTTTCATTAATCCTACAGGACGTTTCGTCATCGGAGGACCACATGGAGATACAGGGTTAACAGGACGAAAAATTATTGTTGATACTTATGGGGGAAGTGCTCGTCATGGTGGAGGAGCATTTTCTGGGAAAGATCCATCAAAGGTTGATCGTAGTGGTGCTTATATGGCTAGATATATGGCAAAAAATATTGTGGCTGCTGGTCTTTGTGATCGCATTGAAATTCAGTTGTCTTATGCCATTGGTGTAAAAGAACCAACAAGTGTTTATGTTGAAACTTATGGAACAGAAAAGGTTTCACGTGATGTGATTTTAAAAGCTATTCACAATGAGTTTGATTTAACACCTCAAGGCATTATTGAGACTTTACAATTGTTACGACCAATTTATCAAAAGACAGCTGTTTATGGTCATTTTGGTAGAGGAGATATTGATCTTCCTTGGGAAAAATTGGATCGTGTAGAAAGTTTAAAAAAATATTTATAAGCTCCTATCGGGGCTTTTTTAATTTTTGAATGAAATGAGTGTTTTTTGTGATTGAAAAATGGTATAATAAAGTTAATAAAGGAGGAATATTTATGAAAGTCAGTATAAGAGGAAAAAATATTGCACTAACTGAAGGGATTGAAACAAAGATCACTAAAAAGCTCAGTATGTTAGATAAGTATTTTATTATGAGCGAAAATGTTGAAGCAAAAGTTTTAATCAGAACTTATCCAGTTGGGCAAAAAATTGAAGTGACTATTCCAACAGAATATGTATTATTAAGAGCAGAAGTTGTTGATAATGATCTCTATAATGCTATTGATTTAGTTATCGACAAACTAGAAGGACAAATTAGAAAGTATAAAACGAGATTAAGTCGTAAATCAAAAGATAATAAACTCGCATTGAACGTTGCTTCTATTGAACCTTTAGAACATTCAGAAGAAGATGTTATTGTGAAAACAAAATCTATTAGTCCTAAACCTATGGATATGGAAGAAGCTATTATGCAAATGGAATTAATTGGACATTCATTCTTTGTTTATCGTGATGTAGAAACAAATGAAATTAGTGTTGTTTATAGAAGACATAATGGTGGTTATGGACTTATTGAAACACAATAAAAAGCTCAAAAAGAGCTTTATAAGAGATACCCTTGATGGGTATCTTTTTCTTTCATTAATTTGTCAATATCATTAAGAATCGTGACTTTTTTGATGGACCATAATGGAGCAACTAAATCATCTATTGGAGCATCACCAGTTAATCTTTCAATGACGACATGTGCTGGAATATATTGTAGCTGATCAACAACTAAAGAGATGTATTGTTCACGTGTCAGCATCTCAAAAGGACGTTGTTGATATAATCGATGTAAAGCTGTATTTTTAAGCATATAAAGATTATGAATCTTTAAACCTTGAATGTCCAGTTGTCCTACTTGTTTGGCAGTTTCTAGCATCATATCATAAGTCTCATAAGGTAAGCCATTAATGATATGGACACAAACATCAAGATGTCTTTTCCTTAAACGCTGTAAACCGTCTAAAAAAGTCTGATAGTCATGACCACGATGGATCAGCTTGGCTGTCTGGTCGTGGATAGTCTGTAAACCGAGTTCAATATATAGATCACAGCGATGAGATAACTGTTCAAGATAGTCACAGATGTCTTCGCTTAGACAATCAGGACGTGTTGCTATCGCAATTCCAACGACATCTTTCATATTAACAAATGGTTCGAATCTTTCTTTCAATTCGTTAACAGTTCCATAGGTATTCGTATTTGCTTGAAAATAAGCGATAAATTGGCAATCAGGCCATTTTTGACGCATGATAGAAGAAATATCTTGAAACTGTTTTTGCAGAGAATCTTGTACATGACCAGCAAAATCACCTGAACCAGAATCAGAGCAGAAAATACAGCCACCTGTTCCACATGTTCCATCACGATTAGGACATGTAAAACCAGCATTCAGTGAAACTTTTGCGACTTTACAGTGATATTTTGTTTTTAAAAAATAATTATAAGTATGATAACGTTTGTTATCAAATGTATATGGAAATTTATTCATGACATCACCCGTCAAGATTATAACATAAAGGAGAATATAATGTTAGAGTTAAAAAATATTTGTAAACAGTATCAGCAAACAACAATCATTGATCATCTCTCTGTGACTTTTCCAGATACTGGGATGATTGGTATTCAAGGAAAGAGTGGGTGTGGGAAAAGTACGCTTTTATATATTATGGGGATGCTTGATGAAGATTACCAAGGAGAAATTTTTTATAATGGTGAAAAAATAACAGATAGAAAAGCATTTGTGAGTCAACATGTCTCTTTTATGATGCAAAATAAAGATTATATTGCTTCTTTAACTGTGAAAGAAAATTTAATTTTACCATGTCATATTAGTCATATTCATTATTCTTCTACACTTCTTAAAAAGATTATTACACAATTAGGTATTCAAGATTTATTATCACGTTACCCATATCAATTATCTGGCGGACAAATGAAAAGAGCGTCATTAGCGAAAGCTCTTTTAAAACAGTCTGATATTATTCTTTGTGATGAACCAACGGGAGCTTTATATCATCAACAGGCCCAAGATGTCATGAAATATTTAAAAAAGATTTCTCAAAATGCTTTGGTTATTATCGTATCCCATGATCCTCAATTATTAAAACAATACTGTGATAGTGTTTTAACATTAGAACAAGGACAACTCAAAGGATCAATTAAAAAAATAAAAAAAACAATGGATTTATCATCGCGTTCTCATCAACATCATACACTCTGGTTTTATCCTTTTAGACAAATCTTACATCAAAGAAACAAGTTAATGTTTCTTTTTTTATTTCAATGGATCGTCATTGTTGCTTTCTTTTGCATTGTTACAGCTATTTTTGGAGCTTTTGATGCTACAAAACAGAGTGAACAACAGGCTGTTTTAAAAAATATAATTAATGTTGAAAATAAAGATGGAACACCTTTTGAAAATATGCTAGATATTCCAAATATGACTTCAATAGATTATGCCTATCAGTTAGATCAATGTCAATTATTAGTTGCTGATGAAAGTATTGAAGCCACACGCTATTTATTACCCCAACAAAATCATCATATTCGTTTATCCAAAGGACGTATGCCACAAAATGACTTTGAGATTCTTGTCAGTTATCCATTTTATCAACAATATCATGATCAACCTATCACTTTAACATATCAACAAAAAACATTGACTTTTACTATTGCAGGTGTTTTAAACAAAGACTTTTTTAGTCAAAATGAAATCTATTTTTATCATACCTTAAAAAATCAGCTTCCTGAACTGATTAATTATCGTGAACTTATCGTTGAAACCAAAGCTTCTTTTCATCAGGATGTCTATGATGCTTTATCTTCAGATTATATTGTTTATAGTGAAATTCAAGAACGTGTGAATAGTTATCAGTCATTATTATCTTTAGCACAGTTGATTGCGGGTATTTTTATAGGAATGAGTCTGTTCATTTCTTTATTGTTACTAGGTATTGTGGAATCGATTATTTATTTTGAAAGAAAGCATGATGTGGCTTATTTATTGTCCTTAGGGTTACCTCATCGTAGATTATTTTTATTGTCGCTGTATGAGGCTTTTTTGCTTGGGGGATTGATTGCGGCAGGAGGTTGTTTATTATCAATGGTCGTTTATGAGTATGTAAATCATATTTTATGTATAGAACAGTATTTTTCTTTTTCATTGTTGTTAAAACCGATTCTTTTTTCACGTTATGATTTGTATATTTTGATATTTTTGATTTATCTTGTCATGAGTGTTCTCTCTGTTTTAAAACCTGTTGTTCAAATGATGAAAGTGAATCAAATAGAAGTCTTAAGGGAGGAGTAAAATGCTTGAAGTAGAACATATATCTAAACGTTATCACTATCAAAAGGTGTTGAAAGATATTTCTTTACAATTTCCTGATGCCGGGATTGTGGCTATTGTAGGACCAAGTGGTTGTGGGAAATCTACATTGCTGCATATTTTAGGTGGTATTGATCGCGATTTTCAAGGGGATCTTTTATGGAATCATCGTTCTGTCAAACATCATCTTACGTATTATCGTCGTCATCATGTCAGCTTTATTTTTCAACAGTTTCATTTAATTATGTGGTTGTCTTTAAAACAAAATGTTTCTTTACCTCGTTTTTTTCATAAGCAGGAAAAAGTCAGTTTAAAACTGGAAATGGATGAATTAAAGCATCAATCACTTTCTTCTCTTTCGATGGGACAAAGACAACGTTTAGCGTATTTAAGAAGTCATTATCATCATAGTGATATACTTTTATGTGATGAGCCAACGGGTTCACTCGATCCCCAATATGCTAAAGCGGTTATGGAACTTTTAAAAGAAGAATCTTTACATCGTCTTGTTATTCTGGTCTCTCATGATGAAAAGCTCGTCAGAGAATATAGTGATGAAATTTACATGATGCAGGATGGAAAAATTGTGAATCATGAGATTTTGACTCGTCAGCAACGCATTGAATATTTATCTCAGAATGAGAAAAAATATCATTGGAGCCATATGCGATTAGCTTTTGCGTCATTATGGTCTCATAAAGGACGTTCCTTTCAATTGATTATGGGGTTACTTTTATCTTTATTGTGTATTGTGACAGCGTTGACATTAACACGTCATCTGGAAACACAGTTTCATCAGTATATATATTCTCTTGTTCCTGCCTCTGGCATTAGTTTTCAATCTCGTTATCAACAATCTTTATCTATAGAATTTTTAGATCAACTTCAACAACAAGCAGGAGTTCTTAAAAGTGAAATGTTTTTAGATGATTATGAATGTCTAGGTATTGGGTTTTACAGTGATCACTATGAACAGGCACAGACATTATTCATTGGTGATGATACTTCACCATATACTTATTTATCTTTACAATATGGTCAATATCCTCAAGCAAAAAATGAAATTCTTTTATCATTTTCAACAGCACAACATCTTTTAGGAAAACAAGATGTTTCATCACTGGTAGGAAAAGAAGTCTATGCCTGGTATCAACATGAATGGGAAGTCAAAAGTATTTGTTATAGAGTTGTTGGGATTACCAGTCAATCAACAACTTTAGATACACTTTATCAGATGAATCATGCTTCTATTGAACTTTTAAAAGATGTTTACGATTATGATATTTCACAGGTTGCTTCTCATTTAGGAATTCTTTATGTGCATCCTGATCATCAAAGAGAAGATGTCATTCAACAACTCAAAAAACAATATCCTGATTATGAATTTATGGAAATAGGAAAATCAACGACACAAAATGTATCTGAAGTCTTACAACAGGCAAATATCATTTTGGCTCTTTTTTCATTATTAGCTATTTTAGCAGCATTATTCTTAATTGGAGAAGTCATGTTTTTAAATGTCATCCAAAAGAAGAAAGACTTAGCTATTATGAAATGTTATGGTGCCAGCTCTTTAGATATGATAAAAATTGTATTTTATGAGTCTTTACAGATTTTAATAATAGCTCAAGGATTATGTTTGGTATTATATTATCAGATTATTCAAATCATCAATCATTTTATTCAAGGTTTTTTTGAAGGACAAATGTTTTTTGTTGGAATGGATTGGAAAATTGTTTGCATAGTTTTTATGTTATGTACTTTACTGGTTTTAATCAGTCAATGTCCGCCACTTCTTTATATTTTAAAAATGAATACAGTCGCTGCCCTAAAAGAATAAAGAAAAACTTGTTTTTCATGAAAAAGTTAGTTATAATATATCCGTTAATACGAAGAAGAGGACAAGTAAATAAAGAATTTGTATTAGAGAGGGAAACATAGGCTGAAAGTTTTCTTACAATGCATTTATTGAATTCACCTTGGAGTGCGACTAATCATCGCCGTGGGGCAACGTTACTGCTGTAAAGTGCATAACTTTTGTTATGAATTAGGATGGTACCGCGATATAATCGTTCCTATGTGGAACGGTTTTTTTATTTTAAGGAGGAAATTATGGACGAATTATTAAAGATTAAAGAAGAAGCTTTATCAAAAATTCATGATTGTTCATCATTGAAAGAATTGAATGATTTAAGAGTGTTCTATTTAGGGAAAAAAGGACCTATGCAATCAGCCATGAAGTCAATGAAGGATATGTCAAAGGAAGAACGTGCTTCTTTTGGGCAGGTTTCAAATAAAGTGAAACAAGAAATCACTCAAGCCATTGAAGAAAAGAAAAAAATCTTAGAAGAAGCAGAAATGCTGGCAAAAATTCAAAATGAAAAAATTGATATTAGTTTACCGGGAAGTCAGTTGCCACTGGGAACTATTCATCCATTGACAATGATTAGAGAAGAATTAGAAGATTTATTTGTTGGAATGGGATATAGTGTTGCTGAAGGGCCAGAAGTAGAAACTGATCATTTTAATTTTGAATTGATGAATCTACCAAAGGATCATCCAGCCAGAGATATGCAGGATACTTTCTATATCGATGAAAATACATTGTTAAGAACACATACATCACCTGTTCAAGCACATGTGATGCTGGCAGCAAATGGAAAAGGACCAATTAAGGTTATTTGTCCTGGAAAAACATATCGTCGTGATGATGATGATGCGACACATTCTCATCAATTCAGTCAATGTGAAGGTCTTGTTATTGATAAAAATATTACTATGGCAGATTTAAAGGGAACTTTGGAATTGTTTGCGAAAAAGATGTTTGGTGAAAAACGTGAAATTCGTTTAAGACCATCTTATTTCCCATTTACGGAACCAAGTGTAGAAGTAGATATTTCATGTTATAACTGTAATGGTAAAGGATGTTCTATGTGCAAGCAGACAGGATGGATTGAAATATTAGGTGCTGGTATGGTTAATCCTAAAGTTTTAGAAATGTGTGGATTTGATAGCCAGGTTTATCAGGGATTTGCCTTTGGTATTGGCTTAGAACGTGTGGCTATGTTGAAGTATGGTATTGATAATATTAGAGATTTTTATAGTGGTGATTTAAGATTCTTAAATCAATTTGTAAGAAAGGATTAGGCATATGGAAGCAAGTTTGAAATTATTAAATCAATATGTAAAAGTCGATGATTTTTCATCGCAGGAAATTGCTGATCAATTGACATCTATTGGTCATGAAGTAGAAGGTATACATGCTTTTGCAAGAGGAGATAAACTTGTTGTAGGGTATGTAAAAGAAAAAGTTCCACATCCTGATAGTGATCATTTGAATGTCTGTCAAGTCGAAGTGGGAAATGGTGTTGTCCAACAAATTGTTTGTGGAGCACCAAATGTTGATGCAGGACAAAAAGTTATTGTGGCTTTACCTGGTTGTGATTTAGGAGAAGGATTTAAAATTAAAGAAGCGAAGATTCGAGGTGTAGAATCTAATGGGATGATTTGTTCTATTGCAGAATTGGGGATTGATCAACGCCTATTAAGAGAAGAAGATAAGGCAGGAATTCATGTGTTGGATGCTGATGCGCCTGTTGGTGAAGATGCTTTAAAATATATGGGTTATGATGATACTATCTTAGATATTGGTTTAACACCTAATCGTGCTGATTGTATGGCTATGATTGCATTAGCTTATGAAGTGGGCGCTTTATTAAAACGTGATGTACATGTTCCAGAAATGAAAACATTGAATGAATTGGATAGCGATATTGAAGTTGATGTCCAAACTGATTTATGTCCATGTTTTGGTGCGAAACTAGTCAAAGGTGTTCAAACTAAAGAATCACCAGAATGGCTAAGAACATACTTGATGGCAAGTGGTATTAAACCAATTAATAATATTGTTGATATTTCTAACTTTGTGATGCTGGAAACAGGACAACCTATTCATATGTATGATTATGATAAATTAAAGGAAAAACGTTTTGTAATTAAAACTGGTTTCCATCAAAAAACAGTATTATTAGATGGAAAAGAATATGACATTCTTCCAGAAGATATTATTGTTTCTACTGATCAAGGGATTGGTTGTGTGGCCGGTGTCATGGGTGGAGATGATACAAAGATTGATGATAATACTGTCAATATTGTTATTGAAGCTGCCACATTCCATGGGGCTACACTAAGAAATACAGCACGCCGTTTAAATTTATTAACAGATGCTTCACAACATTATATCAAAGGAGCGATTGATACAGCTAATACTGCCAGAGTTTTAAATCGCTGTGCTGCCTTATTAGAAGAATTGGCAGATGCTAAAGAAATTTATAAAAGTGTTTTAACTGATTATGAAGTGAAAGAAAAAGTCATTACACTCACAACTTCACGTGTAAATGGGTTATTAGGAACAAATATTTCTACTGAAATGATAGAAGATATTTTAACATCTTTACATTTTTCTTATACACGAGAAGGTGAAACATTAACAATAAAAGTGCCAACATATCGTAATGATATGACAATGGATGCTGATGTCATTGAAGAAATTGCCAGAATGTATGGATATAATCATATTCCTTCTTCATTACCACTCATGGAAATGACAAAAGGGGCTTTGACACCTGTTCAAAGTTATGTCAGAATGATGAGACATCTATTAACAGATTTAGGATTACATGAAGTCATGACTTATACACTGACGTCACCATCTATGGTTGATGATTTTAATCTTTTCCATCACCAGGATGCTGTTGCATTGATGTTACCAATAGGAGAAGAAAGAAGTGTAACAAGAAAATCACTCATTCCATCATTACTACAGGCGATTAATTTTAATAGAGCTCATGCTCAAAAAGATGTGATGATTTATGAGATTTCTCATACTTATTCAAAAGAAACAGAAATTCAAAATTTAGCCATTGCATGCTCTGGAATGTATCATCATGTGCCATGGCAACAGTTACAACAAAAAGCAGATTTTTATTTATTAAAAGGATTTGTTGAAACAATCTTTGAAAAATTAGGAATTAAAGAATCACGTTATACATTAAAACCGGTGGAAGCCAATCAACAAGATTTCCATCCAGGAAGAAGCGGTTATATTATGATGGGAAATGAAATTGTAGGGGTAATTGGTGAGATTCATCCTCAACGTGCTAAAAAATATGATGTTAAGGATGTGTATGTGGCTGAGTTGAATTTATCAGTTTTATTAAACTTAAAGAAACCGGCTATTAAATTTACAGAAATTCCACAATATCCATCAGTGACAAGAGATATTGCTTTGGTTATGGATAAGGATATACCTGTTCATGATGTCGTGCGTTCTATTTGTAAAGCTGGTCAACGTTTGATTGTGGATACACAGATTTTTGATATTTATGAAGGGGAACATATTGCCAGTGGGCAAAAATCAGTGGCCATCGCTTTAACATTCCAGGATGCGTCAAAGACGCTTGATGATGCAACAATCAATGCAATGATTGAACAGATTTTAAAGGTTGTAGAAAAAGATTATGGAGCACATTTAAGAGTGTAATATGAAACATCCAAAAAACTTATCTCAAAAACATATGGGAATCGTCATGTTAGGGATGATGATTCTCTTTATAGCAATTTATATTGTTGTATGGAGAACGGAATTAAAGTTGGCTGATGGTGGACATATGGTTTTAGAAGTTGGGGAAGAACTGAGTCATGATGTAGAGGATTATTTAAATTTAACATGGTATTTACCTTCTGAAAGAGAGGATATCATTGATGATTGTCAACTTACATTAGATGATATTGTTTATCTGGATGAACATCAGCAATATCCGGGCATAGGTAAGTATCAGGGAATGATTACGTATGATCATCAAACGTATCCAATAGATATTCAGGTGGTAGATGAAACACCACCGAACATTCAATGTCAAGAAACTGTTGCTTATGGAAGCCAGGATTTTCAAGTTGAAGATATCATTGAAGTGAGTGATAATTCACAAGATGATTGTGATGTTCAAATAGATGGAGATGTGAATGTATCAAAACTAGGAACATATACTTTAAAAGTGAAAGCCATTGATTCTTCACAAAATATTGCAGAAAAGGCATTTGATGTTGAAGTCACTGATCAAATGGCACCACAAATAATGATTAAACCTCAGATTGCATATTTGCATGAAGAATTTGATGCTTTAGAAAATGTTCGGGCAAAGGACGATATAGATGGTGACTGTACAAAAGATATTCAAGTATCAGGAGAAGTCAATGTTCAAAAAGCAGGAACTTATTATTTGACTTATACAGTTCAAGATCAGGCAGGAAATCAAACAAAAGTCAAACGAGAAGTCGTTGTTAAAGAGAAGAAAACATCTTATCGTATAGCCGATGTTCCAATGGTTTTACAATTACCGGATTATCGTAATGGTTGTGAATCTGCTTCATCGACGATGTTACTACAATATTATGGATATGATATCACTTTGCCAAAAGTGATTGAAAAAGTTCCTATTATTCCTCTTGAATATAAGGATGGACGTTTATATGGTGCTGATCCACATGTTGCTTTTACAGGAAGTATGTCAGCACGTGGATATGGTATTTATGTAGAGCCGATGGTTGATGTTTTAGAAACAATCATAAGCGAACAAAAAGGTAACCATCAAGTCAAGAATTTGACAGGTTCTTCTTTAGATGATTTATTGACTTATGTAGAAATGGGGCATCCCATTCAAATATGGGCGACTGCTTCTTTACAGACTTATGAACAATCAGGAAAACAGGAATGGTATATCAAAACATTGGATGGTCAGTATACTGATGAAAAAGTAATTTTTCCAGTGAGCGAGCATTGTATGGTTTTGATTGGTTTTGATGAAGAACATGTGATTTTAAATAACCCATTGCAGGGGATCACTGTTTGGGATAAAGAAGCATTTGAAACTGCCTATAAAGATATGGGGTCACAGGCTATAATGATTGAAGAATAAAAACGGGAAGTCATATTGACTTCTCGTTTTTTAACCCATATCAATGTATTGATTTGTTTTTATACGTTTATAAATTTGAAAAGCTGTTGATGAAATTAAAATAGCTAAAGCAAGCGAAAGACTTATTCCTAGTGTTGATAAAAAACTTTCCATGAATAAGTCGTTCATACCTTGCACTGCATATAACATTGTATAATAAATACCACTTCCAGGGACTAAAGGGAAACATCCTATAACAATAAAGATAGTAGCTGGAGCTTTATACAAACGAGCAAAACATTCGGCTAATAAGGAAACACAAAGCATTGCAATAAAACTTTGTAAAAAGATATTGTTTAATGAAGCAGTGATTAAATAAACAAACCATCCAAGTGTTCCTATCAACGAACCAATGATTGAAAAACGAATATTCTTTTGTATTCTAAATATAAATGTAAAACCAAAACAGCCAATAAAAGCAGCTAAACATTGTATCAAACTTTCCATCTTAAACTCCTTGTAAAACCATCATCATAATCCCTACACCAATTGCAATACTGGCAGCAATCAAAATTGCTTCAATCATACGAGATAATCCGGAAACAAAATCTCCTCCAATAATATCTCTTAAACTGTTTGTAATAGCAATACCGGGAACGAGAATCATTAAAGTGCCCGTAATTACTGACTGTTGATTGGTAATGATATTCATTTTTTGAGCAATAATCGCAATACTTGCTAAAACCATACTTGATAGAATGGTACGCACAATACCATTGACATCTAATTTTTCTAAAAGATAAATAAAATAGTATAAAATAAAACCAATAAAAGCAGAAACAATCATTTCATTAATATGACCACCAAAAAAAACACAGAACATGGCAGCAGAGACAATATATCCTATTAAAATGAGATGATAATTGAGTTTTTGTGTTTCGATATTTTGAATTTTATTTTTAATTTCTTCTAAAGATAATTCCTGATTACTGATTTGACGTACAAGGCAATTGAGTTCGTAGAGATGATCTAAATGTGTACGATTGCTTCGAGAACGTTTTGAAGATTGGTAGGGTGTGCCGTCATGGAGTGTCAAAGATAATGTAAAATAAGTTGGAATGGCGAAAACTTCAATATCAGTAAAACCAAATCCTTCACACATCCTTTTTAATGATTCTTCAACACGATAGATTTCAGCACCATGCTTTAAAAGTAATTGTCCAATTTTATTGATTTGTTGTAAAATATCTAAGTCATTCATATTTTCACCCCACTGTTCTATGTTATATCATAAATCAAATGTTTGAATCAATGGAATATGTGAAAATTCTTTTTGAATGAAGTCTTGGGGTGATGAAGATAAAAGAGAAAGAAGACGAGTCGCTTTAAGTTCCATATCCAAAGCAGGATGTCTATGTTTTGAAAGGTTAGTGACAAGTGTATAAGGGCATGTTTTTTTAATAGAAGATAAATATTTTCTGCCTCTTTCATTCATTGCCAGAATACGTAAATAATCAAGATGCATAGCTTTTTGAACATCTTCTTTTGTATTTTTCATGAGAATATGTATCAGCATACGCGAAATACGAGGACGTGTGTATCGTTTAGAGGATAAAGAATCAATCAGTTCATCCATAGATTGACAATGATGAATAGATTTATAAAGCAAGTGTTCCAATCCTTCGTCCACCATATGATAATGCTTTAATTCACAGGGTTGAGAGGTTAAAATCTGATAGCGCAAATATGGAAAAAAATCTTCCATAAAATATAAATCATTTTGATAAAGTTCAAAGTGAGGTAATGTATGAGAAAAATCAAGCTGATTTTTTATAGCACGTCTAATCGCTGAAGCACTGGCAATATGCTTTAAATCTAAACCATGATAAGTATTTGTTCGTAAAAAACAGTGAGGTGTTATAGGGTAGTGATGAGTAATGATTTCTTTGACATAACTTAAGCCAAGTAAATCATTAGGTGTTTTAATTTCTTGGTGCATAATATTCTGTAATGCCTGATTACAGGCATCCGCATAACGAAGTCCCTTTTTCATAGCTTGTTGAACATAGCTGTCATAGCTTTCTTGATGTTCAAAAAGAGTCTGGGCAATATTGATAAAAGTTGAAATATCGCCATTTTCACTGCCAAAGCATATATCAGTAACGCCAATCTTCGCTAACAATTCAATAGCTCCTTTTGCGAAATAATCAGCACTTTGACAGGCATAAACAAAGGGTAATTCAATGACTAAATCCACACCATATTCAATGGCTATTTGACTACGTTTCCATTTGTCAATAATTGCTGGTTCACCTCTTTGGACAAATGAAGAGGACATCACAGCAATTGTATAATCAAACTGATCAAGTGACTGCGCTTTTTGAATATGATAGATATGCCCATTATGGAAAGGGTTATATTCGACAATTAATCCAAGTATTTTCATAATGTTTACCTCCATTGGATAGTTTAACATAGTTTGTCAAATAAACATAGTTTTACTTGAAAAGAGAGGAAATATTCAGTGAAATATTGAAATTTAGATTGACATATATCTGACTTTTATATATAATTGGCTATGCGATGTAAAGGGTGATTTTTTTGAAATGGAATTTACAATGGATTGTTAAACAAAAAAATGGATGTTTTGATTTTGATGAAACATTAAGTTTTCCATCTGAGATGTTCCATAATTTATCCCAGATTAATGGTTTAAAGGATGTTCATGTTGTAGGACAAGGGCGTTTAGATACAAAAAATCATCAATTATACGTTGATTTCCAAATAGATGGAGAAATGATTCTACCATGTGCAATATCATTGGAGGATGTCAATTATCCTTTCCATATTGAATCAAGTACTATTTTTGCTTTTTATAAACCTTCTGAAGATGAAGAAGTGATAGAAGTTAAGAAAAATGTAGTTGATTTGACTCCTGTTATTTTTCAGGAGATTATGATGGAAGTTCCAATGAGAGTGGTTAAAGAAGGTGCTTCTTTAAAAACGCATGGTCAAGGTTGGAAAGTATTAAGTGAGGAAGACGAACGTGAGGATGAGGATTATATTGATCCTCGCTTAGCGAAACTTAAAGATTATTTTAAGGATAAGGAATAAGGAGGTGTACCTATGGCAGTACCACAAAGACGAGTTTCAAAAACAAGAAGAAACAAAAGAAGAACACATGACAAGTTAACAGTACCAAGTGTCGTAGTTTGCCCAGAATGTGGAGAATATAAATTATCTCATAGAGTATGCAAACATTGCGGAACTTACAACGGACAAAAAGTGTTATAAAAACTGCCCCTTATTTCAAGGGCTTTTTTTATTTTATAGGGAAATTTTACTCCCGTTGACTCCTAAATTTTTAAACATAGATGATTCATTTGTATGAGAGTTATTTTATTATAGAAGATATAAAAATTTCAGATTATAAAATGAAATCATTATTTTTATAATGATATATATGCTTTAAGCAATTTATGTGATATAATGTTAATAAAGATAAAAAAGTTGAAAATAAAAAAAGAAATCTGTCAAAAAAATGCGTATATAATAGTAGGAGGGATATTTT
>CALVFK010000016.1 GCA_944326805.1 uncultured Massilimicrobiota sp.
AAGAATTATTGAAATCCAAGAAGATGCTGCACATAATGTGAGAAAGATTCTGGAGGATATAAAAAAAGAATGGTAATACTATTCACGATGTTCTTTGCCCCAGACACATATCTGATTTAAGACATTCATTAAAGATTTTCCTTTTTCACTTAAACTATATTCTATTTTAGGTGGAATTTGAGGGTATTCTTTTCTGATTATAAGTCTATCATTTTCCAGTTCCTTTAAATTGTGGCTTAATGTTTTGTCGGTGATATTTTTTAAATAACGTTTCAGTTCATTAAAGCGAACAACTTCAAATTCCATTAAGCAATATTAAAATGACCATTTTCTATATGATTTTTAATCATATTGCACTCTCCTTTAAAATAATACTTATTATAATTGACAGTATTTGTATTTTTTATAAGACTTGTTAAAATTATATTTAAGAGTTGAGATGATGTCAATTCAAATGTAGAAAGGGATTATTAGTATGAGAAAAAATTAAAATTTGACAGAAGGTATTTTTCCAATGCCTGTTTTAATGATTGCAACTTATAATGAAGATGGTAGTGTGGATGTTATGAATGCTGCATGGGGAACTATGCAGGAAAGAGGGACAGTTGCTTTGAATTTAACAGAAACACATAAAACAGTCAAAAATATTAAAGCTAGAGGTGCTTTTACAGTCAGTATTGCTGATGAAGATCATGTTGTCGAAGCAGATTATTTTGGAATTGTGTCTGGAAATAAAGAATCTCATAAATTTGAAAACAGTGGTTTAACGGCTTCACATGCTCAAATGGTTGATGCTCCAGTGATTCAAGAATTTCCTCTTTGTTTAGAATGTGAATTTATTGAATATCAGACCAATGAATATGGTTGTGGAGTTATTGGTAAAGTTGTAAATATAACTGCTTATGAAAAGGTTATGAAAGATGATCACATAGATATGTCTTTGGTTAAAGTCATAGCCTTTGATCCTTATACATATGGTTATTATCATGTGGGTGAGCGTGTTGGAGAAGCTTTTAAAGAAGGTTTAAAATTGAAGAAGTCATAACAATTATTGCTTAAAGCAAACGGTTTATGTTTGAAAAATCAAGTCTTAGAACTTGATTTTTTCATATTGCAGTAATTGTTCACGTGCTTTTTTATAATGTTTTAATTGAATAACAATTTCTTTACGTGTTTTTGTGACAATATATTCAGCAGTGCCAATAGCTAATATTAATGCGACTATCATAAAGATAGGTGTTGAATATAAGAAAAACGCACTGTGTGTTAATAAATATAAAACAATCAAAAATGCAACAACTGTAAGTGTTTTGATTAATATACGTGTACTTAGAAAACGAGCATACATATCGTTTCTAATGTTTTGATATGCATCCTGTAGTAATGTAATAATTTCAGAGCATTTTTCAAGTGTTAATTCATAGTCATTAATATTTGTGCGAACATCAACTTTAATTGCCATCTCTCAAACCTCCTCTTACACATCGCTTACATTATAACACTGTTTGAAAAAAAATAAAGAGATTTACTTCAAATATAAAACATTGTATACTAGATACGGGTGATTCAATGAAAGCTTTAGGACATCTTCAAACCATAACAAAACATAAATGGAAAGTCATGAAATTATGTTTTCGTATTGGTTTATATAAACAGGGTCTATTACATGATATGTCAAAATATGCATGGTGTGAATTTTCGACAGGAATGAAATACTATCAAGGAGATAAATCTCCTAATTCAGTAGAACGTCGTGAAAAAGGATATTCTTTGGCGTGGTTACATCATAAAGGCAGAAATAAACATCATTGGGAGTTTTGGGTTGATTTTACACGTACTGGACTGCAGCCAGCAAAAATGCCAACACGCTATGTTTTAGAAATGTTTTGTGACCGTATTGCAGCAAGTCAAACTTATCAGGGAAAGAAATATCGTGATACTTTTCCTTTAGCTTATTATGAAAATGGCAAGCATTCTTATATCATGCATCCACAAACACGTCAATTTTTAGAACATCTTTTACATTATCTTCATGATTATGGATTAGATGAAACAATTCAATATATTAATTCTCATCCAGAATGGAAGAAAAAATCATAACACACTTTTTATTTCATATAGTATTATAGGTGATTATATGAAAAAAAGTGTGTTTTTTTTATGTTTTCTTTTATGTGTTATGCCAGTTCGTGCAGTTGATTTTCAAGGGAAGTCTTATATTGTGATGGAAAGCACACATCAAAATGTATTAGAAGGAAAAGATATTTATGAAGTCCAAAGTGTAGCATCTATTTCTAAAATTATGACGGCCATTGTTGCGATTGAAAATGGTCAATTGGATGATGAATACAAAATAGGTGAAGAAGTCAATGAAGCATGGGGGAGTGGCATCTATGTACATATAGGTGATCGAATGAATTTAAGAGATCTTCTACATGGACTCCTTTTAAGAAGTGGAAATGATGCGGCTAATGTCATTGCGAAAAATATTGGTGGAAGCATTGAAAATTTTGTTGATATGATGAATCAAAAAGCACAGGAATTAAACATGACAAGAAGTCATTTTTCTAATCCAACAGGTTTAGATGAAGAAGACGATGGGAATCAATCATGTGTCTATGATATGGCTTTGTTGATGTCATATTGTTCATTGAATCCTATTTTTAATGATATTGTGATGAAAGAAACTTATCAAAGAGAAGATGGTGGAGGAACATGGCATAATAAAAATAGACTATTAAATGAATATGAATATTGTGTAGGGGGAAAAACGGGATATACAAAAAAAGCCAAAAGAACTTTAGTAACAAGAGCTATTCAAGATGATGTATCTTTAATTATTGTGACTTTTAATTGTGGTAATGATTTTGAATTTCATCAACAAAAATATGAAGAATGTTTTAAAAAGTATCAAAATGTTCTTGTTTTATCTAAAGGTATTTATCAATATCATGGTCATTCCTTTTTAATTGATCAAGATTTATATTATTGTGGTCAAGAAAGCCAGAATGTTTCCTTACAATCAACAGGTGATGTTTTACAGGTTTATATTGACCAAAAACCTATTTATCAAGTGAAGCACCAAAACTTTTTGACAACTGTTTTTAAATATACAAGAATCTTGCTTGGGGTGTGTTTCAATGGCTAGAATATGGAAATGGAGTGTTGTTGTTTTTTTGATAATTGGTTTGTGTTGTCATCAGGAAGAAGCCATGATGAATGCTTTAATGGATACACCTTATATGGTATGGGATTTGTTTTTCAATGTTATTTTATCTGCTTGTTTATGGGGTGGTTTTTTAAATGTTATTCAAAAAACTGGTTTTATGAATTATTTTTCTTTTCTATTAAAACCACTTTTTTATCTCATTTATGGACCGGTTATTAAAAATAAAGTCATCTATACTTATTTATCTTCTAATATTCTTGCGAATCTACTTGGATTAGGAACTCTTGCGACAATAAGTGGTGTCAAAGCTTTTCAAAAACTTCAAGAGCTTAATCATCACTCAAAATGTCCCAGTCGTCCTATGTTGACATTAGTTATTATCAATACAGCAGGATTATCTTTGTTTCCATCTACTCTTTTGATGATAAGACAACAAATGGGTTCACAAGATATTTATGCTTTTTATCCTTATATGCTTTTGATTGGTATTACCATTATTATGATTGGTTTAATCATGCAAAGGGTGATTGATCATGAATAAGTTTATTTTTCTTTTTCTTTTATGTGTTTTTATTGATGGTCTGATTAAACATCTTCCTTTATTTGATGATTTTATAGAGGGTGTCAAAGATGCCTTACAATTATGTCGAACATTATTTACAACATTTATGGCTTTAATGGTTTTTGTTCAATTATTACAAAGCAGTGGAACAATTGATTTATTAAGTCATTTGTTTTCACCCTTATTAAGTTTTTTGCATATTCCTATAGATATCATTGTTTTAGGGTTATTACGTCCAGTCAGTGCCAATGCATCATTAACTTATTTATATTCTTTTTATGAAACTTTTGGTGTGGATCATCCTTTAAGTTTACTGGCAACATTGATTCAAAGTGGCAGTGATACGACATTTTATGTTGTCACGATTTATTTTTCATCTATTCATATGAAAAAAACCAGATATGCTTTACCCATTGGTTTAACAATGGATTGTTTATCGGTTGTCTTTGCAATTATGATTTATTTAAAAATGTTTGTATAATTGCATAAATTATGTATAATGGTATCTGGAAAGGACGGGATACTATGGAAAGACTACAAAAAGCAATTGCAGCGAGTGGGTATACTTCAAGAAGAAAAGCGGAAGATCTCATTCGTCAGGGAAGAGTCGAAGTCAATGGTGAAGTCGTAAGTGAATTGGGGTTTAAAGTCAAACAAGGAGACTTGATCATGGTCGATGGAAAGGCTCTTCAAGGTGAAAATAAAGTTTATTATGTTTTTTATAAACCGAAAGGATGCATCACTTCATTAAGTGATGAATTAGGAAGACGAACAGTAGTTGATTATTTTGGTGATGTACAGGAACGTATTTATCCAGTGGGTAGACTGGATTATGATACATCGGGTTTATTGTTGATGACAAATGATGGGGAGTTTGCAAATTTGATGATGCATCCTTCTTCTCATCTTGAAAAGGTTTATGAAGTCAGTGTCAAAGGGTTGATCAGTGGATTGACAGTCCATCAATTAGAAAAAGGCATTTATTTAGATGGTGTGAAAACATTACCTTGTCGTATTAAAATTGTTGGTAAAGATGAGGGACATGGTACAACGATGTTGATGATTAAATTGATTGAAGGAAAAAACAGACAAGTCAAAAAGATGTTTGAAGCAGTAGAACATCCTGTGAAAAGATTGCATCGTTTACGTGTGGGTATGATTGATTTAAAGGGTTTAAAACCGGGACAATACCGTCGTTTAAAACCTCAAGAAGTCAAAGAATTAAAAACTATGGCTTTAGCTAAAAAAAATAATCATAAATAATCAAAAAAAGAATATCTTCAAAATATTCTTTTTTTTGTCGGTATTTGTATGATGAAGTTTATTGAAGAAGATAGTAAAGCGAATATAATAGAGTTAAGGAGGATGAACTATGCGTAGTGTTGTTTTAGAATCAGGAATAAAAGATGTTTGTGGTATATGCGGATCAAAAGAGCCTTTGATTGAATATAAAGAATTACAGGGAATTCATTTTATCTGGTGTCATAAATGCCATACCATTAGTTTTCTTGAACCACCACAAAATGAAATCAAAAAACATCTTATTGAAAATGAGATGAATAGTTATTGTGTTCATAAAGAATAAAAGCCCTCTAATTAAGAGAGCTTCTTTTCTTATTCATTAACAATTGCATCAACTGGACAAGCTTCTGCAGCTTCTTTAGCAGCTTCTTCTAATTCAGCAGGAACTTCTCCAATAATGTTTTCTGCTAAACCATCAGCATTTAAATCAAAAACTTCTGGGCATACTGCTGTGCAAGAACCACAACCAATACAATTTTCATTTACTTTATACATTTTTTTTACCTCCTATTCATATGCCTATTATATACTAAATAGAATTATTTTAAAAGTTTATTTTATAATTTTTTGGAGTTATGCTATAATAACAACGGTGATGTAAAATGGAGAAACAAACAAGAATTAATAAATACAAAGATTTAAGAGATGAAATGAAAGAAGAAGTCGCGATTGATCGTCAAGTGACATATGAACAAGATGATGAAGACGATGATTTTTTAGCTTTTCTTCCTCAAGATCGTCCAAAAGATATACAAGATACATTGATGGAACCATTATCTTATGAAACTTTAAAACCAGATAATGAAAACATTCAAACTGCATTAAATGAGGCAAAAACAAATATGGGTAAAGAACAATATAATACCCGTTTAGATATTTTGAATAAGATTAAACAGTCAGAAGAACATCAGCCTCTTCATAGCGAGTCTGTTCAACCAGAAGCAAAAGTTGAACCACAAAAGAAAATGTCTTTATTAGAAAAACTGGCGGCTATGTCACCAGAAGAAGATGCTGAAGAATTGAAAAAGTATGAAGAAGGTTTGACAGTGGCTGATTTTATGAAAGAAGATAAGAAAAAACCAAGACGTGAAAAAGTAGAAAAGACAGAAAAAAGAGAAAAACATCAAGAACCTGTTGAAAATATAAAAGAAGATAGCGATGATGAAGACCAAGAAGATAGTAAACTTGTGACTATTTTAAATTATGTGATTATTGTTTTTATTGTTATATTTATTGTTTTAGCGTTCTTTATCGCAAAACAGCTATTTTTCTAAAAGGAAAGGGAAAGTGAAAAGATATGTCAAAAAAAATTTCTATAGCGATTGATGGACCGGCGGCTGCAGGAAAATCGACAATTGCGAAAATGGTCGCTAAAAATTTAAATTATACATATATTGATACAGGAGCGATGTATCGTTGTGTGGCTTATTATGCTTTATTGAAGAATGTTGATGTGACTGATGAACAGGCGGTATCTATGCTTTTAAAAGATATTGATATCCGTATGTTTCCTGATGGAACAATTCAATTAAACCATGAAGATGTGACTTCTGCTATTCGTGAAAATGAAGTGTCAATGGGAGCAAGTGTTGTCTCTCAATATGGGGCTGTCAGAAGTTTTCTTGTTGAAAAACAGCGAGAGATGGCTCAAGGTGGGGGCGTTATTCTTGATGGGAGAGATATCGGTACAGTTGTTTTAAAAGATGCCGAATTGAAGATTTATCAAGTCGCAAGTATTGAATGTCGTGCAATGCGTCGTCATAAAGAGAATTTACAAAGGGGTATTGCTTCTGATTTAGCGGCGATTCAAGAAGAAATTGCAATGCGAGACCAACAAGATATGACACGTGCTATTTCGCCTCTAAAGAAAGCTGATGATGCTATTGAGATAGATACCTCTGATATGACATTGGAAGAAGTTGTAGCCAGAGTCATGCAACTTGTAGAAGAAAGAATATAAGGAGTGATTCATAATGAAAAAAGGAATCGTAGCGATTGTTGGTCGAGCGAATGTTGGAAAATCAACAATCTTTAATCGTATCGTTGGAAAACGTATATCTATTGTTGAAGATACACCGGGTGTCACTCGTGATCGTATCTATGGGGATGCATCGTGGCTGACACGTGAATTTAGAATCATTGATACGGGTGGAATTGAACTGGAAAATGCTTCTTTTACGGAACAAATTAAAATGCAGGCTGAAATTGCGATTGAGGAAGCAGATATTATTTTATTTGTGGTCAATGGAAGAGAAGGTATCACAAAGGAAGATACCTTTGTTGCTCGTTTATTACAAAAATCAGGGAAACCAGTTGTATTAGCAGTGAATAAAATTGATGATCAGATTTATAAAGATAATATTTATGATTTTTATAGTTTAGGAATTGGTGATCCTATTGCAGTATCAGGAAGTCATGGTATTGGAATTGGTGATGTTTTGGATGAAATTATTCATCGATTGCCGGCAGTGGAAGAAACTCAGGAAGATGATGTGATTCGTTTTTCTATTATTGGAAGACCAAATGTTGGAAAATCTTCATTAACGAATGCTATTTTAGGAGAAGAACGTGTTATTGTTTCTGATATTGAAGGAACAACACGTGACGCTGTTGATACGGCTTTTGAAAAAGATGGACAAAAATATTGTGTTGTAGATACTGCTGGTATGCGTAAAAAAGGGAAAGTTTATGAAAATATTGAAAAGTATTCTGTGTTACGTGCTTTATCAGCTATTGAAAAAAGCAATGTTGTATTAATGGTGATTGATGGAAATCAAGGGATTGTTGAACAAGATAAACATGTGGCTGGTTATGCTCATGAAGCTGGGAAAGCTGTTATTTTAGTGGTGAACAAATGGGATCTGATTGAAAAGGATTCTAAAACAATGAAGAAAATGGAAAATCAGATTCGTGAACAATTGAAATATCTGGATTATGCGCCTATTGTTTTTGTTTCAGCGAAAGACCATAAACGTGTTCATTTATTGTTGCCATTGATTCAAGAAGTCTATGCAAATAGTCAAAAGCGTGTCGCAACAAGTGTCCTCAATGATGTCTTGATTGATGCACAAACAATGAATCCAACGACAACATTTAATGGTGGACGTTTAAAGATTTATTATGCTAATCAAGTGAGT
Source organism: uncultured Massilimicrobiota sp. (assembly GCA_944326805.1). Lineage (GTDB taxonomy): Bacteria > Bacillota_I > Bacilli_A > Erysipelotrichales > Coprobacillaceae > Allocoprobacillus. The sequence goes on from CALVFK010000016.1 coordinate 8,171, forward strand.
GTCTGCCCACCAACATTTGTCTTATTTACCAATGATCCACAATATTTACATTTTAGCTATAAACGTTATTTAGAAAATCGTTTGCGTGATGCATTTGGTTTTGAAGGAACACCAATTCACATTCTTTGTAGAAAGAGGGACTAAGATGAAAATCGCAATTTTAGGAACGGGAAGCTGGGCAACAGCTCTGGCAAGAGTCTTTAATGATAATGGACATACGGTTATGTTATATGGTATTGATCAAAGTGAAATTGATGATATTAATATTAGACATTGTAATTATAAATATTTTAAAGATGTGCGATTAGAAGAAAGTATTGTTGCCAGTGCCTCTTTAATTGATGTTATCAAAGATGCACAATATCTTTTAATTACCATTCCAACACAATATGTAAGAGATGTATTAGAACAGGTCAAACCTTTATTGACTCAGCCAGTGACTATCATTAATGCAGCAAAAGGATTTGATATGAATACGAATATGCGTATGTCTGATACGATTAGAAGTGTTTTAGACAATACTAAGATTCATCCTGTTGTGTCATTAATTGGTCCATCACATGCTGAAGAAGTTGTTGAGCGTATGCTGACTGTTGTTTGTGCTGTATCACTTGATGAAGATTATGCTAAGGATGTTCAAAAATTGTGTTCAAATCATTATTTTAGAGTCTATACTTCAACAGATGAAATTGGCGCAGAATATGGTGCTGCCTATAAAAATGTTATAGCTGTGGCTTCTGGAATTATTGCTGGGCTGGGTTATGGTGATAACACACGTGCAGCTTTAATTACACGAGGACTTTATGAAATGAGTTTATATGGAACGGTCAAAGGTGCCAATCGTGAAACGTTTTTTGGTTTGACAGGGATTGGTGATCTTGTGGTGACATGTTCTTCTATTCACTCACGTAATTTTCAGGCAGGACTGGAAATTGGTCAAAGCAATCGTGCATTGGATTTTATGGCACATAATACCAAAACCTGCGAAGGGATTCGTACATGTAAAGTCATTCATGATGATGTGGCGACACATGATTATGGTATAGAAGTGCCGATTGTGGATGCAGTTTATCGTGTTTTATATGAAAATGCTACACCACAGGAAACGATTCACTCTTTAATGTTAAGAGATTTAAAAGCTGAACAATAATGTTCAGTGATGCATATATTAACATGGGTGATCGAATTGGATAAACAAGATAAGTTATTGGATAAGGTTTCACAAAAAACACATGTGTCTAAAGAAGATATTCTTTCATTAGCGAATGATTTACAAACAAAAGATTTAAAAGATGAACAAAATATTAGAGATTTTGTACAAAAGATCTCTCAATTAACACATAAACAAGTGAAACCAGAACAAATGGATAAAATCATTCAAATCATTCAAAATAATCAAGTCCCTTCTGACATCCAAAAATTTGTTTAAATTATTTTTTCTTGAAATCTCATTATAAAAAGATTATAATGATAAAGGATGAAGGGATGTGAAAAGATGTATTTATTTTCTTGCCAAAATGGACAATTATATTGAAAATATTTGCAGGAAAATAGAACTCTTTTTACAACAGATATGTATTATATAACGACAGGAACTATTTTCTTGTCGTTTTTATTTTGGAAAGGAGTGATACTTTATGTCTTTAATACAGGTACAACATTTGACATTTGGCTATGATGGAAGTTATGAATTGATTTTTGATGATGTTTCATTTGTATTGGATACGCATTTTAAAACAGCTTTGATTGGTAGAAATGCAAGAGGTAAGACAACACTTTTAAAATTAATGATGCATGAATATGAATATCAAGGACAAATCATGATGCATGAAAAGTGCTGTTATTTTCCTTATGAAGTGAAAAATCCTCAGTTATTGACATTGGATGTCTGTTATGAAATAGAGCCATCACTTGAAAATTGGCGATTAGAAAAAGAACTTCGTTTATTAGGAATGGATGCAATGGATGTGTTTTATCGTCCTTTTGAAACGCTTTCTCATGGTGAACAGACAAAAGTTTTATTAGCTATTCTCTTTTTGAAGGAACACTCTTTTTTATTGATTGATGAACCAACGAATCATCTTGATCAAGATTCTCGTTTGAAAATTGGAGAATATTTAAAACGTCAAAAAGGCTTTTTACTTGTCAGTCATGATCGTTATTTTATTGATAGTTGTTGTGATCATGTGATGGCTATTAATCCTCAAAGTATTGATGTGGTGAATGGTAATTTTTCTAGCTGGTATGAAAATAAAACTAAAAAAGATGAAAGAGAAATGATGTTAAATAAGAAACTAAAAAAAGATATTATCAAAATGGAAAGTTCTAAACGTCAAAAACAAAATTGGGGTTATCAGATTGAAAAATCTAAAAAAGGAGCAGCAGATAAAGGATATGTTGGGCATATGGCTGCTAAAATGATGAAGCGTTCTCGTGCTATTGAAAAACGACAACAACAGGCTATTGAAAAGAAAAAGACTCTGTTAAAGGATATTGAAGAATATGATGATTTAAAAATTCATTGCTTAAAATACTTTCAAAATCAAATTCTTCAATTTCAACATTTTTCATTATCTTATGATCATCATCAGATATTTGAAGATCTTTCATTGACTATCCACCATCGTGATCGTATTTTATTAAAAGGACCTAATGGTTGTGGTAAATCAAGTTTAATACACTTTATTTTAGGTGAAAAGATAGAACATAATGGGCAATATATATGTGGAAGTCAGTTGAAGATTTCCTATGTTCCACAGGATTGTACTTTTTTAAGTGGCTCATTGGATGATTGGATAGAACAATGTCATAGTGATTTAACATTAGTTAAAACTTTATTAAGGAAATTAGGATTTTCTCGTGAACATTTTGATATTCCTTTAGAAAAACTTAGTCAAGGGCAAAAGAAGAAAGTGATGCTGGCTATTTCATTGGCTACACCGGCCCATTTATATATATGGGATGAGCCACTTAATTATATTGATATTTTTTCACGTATACAAATTGAACAAGCCATTTTGAATTATCAGCCGACTTTATTATTTGTTGAACATGACCAGTATTTTCAAGAAACAATTGCGACTGAAGTGATTGATTTTTCGTAACATGTTTGACAAAAGGGGTTCATCCATAATAAAATAAGAGGCAAAGGAGAAAACACATGAAGAACTTAGTAGTAACAGATAGAGATATTTCAACCAATTATTTTCAAAATTCCGTCATTGTCAATTTAAATAATATTCATTATTCATCATGTACGGGTGGTTTGACTTGTTTAAAATGTGAAGGAGCCTGTTATTTTAAGGATGATATGAGTATCATTTCTAAATGGACGAATGACTGTCAGTTAATTATTTATATTACAAGAGTGAAATATGGTTGTTTTGATATACCTTTTAAAAAGATGTTAGAAAGACTTGTTGTGAATCAAGAACCTTTTTATACGATGGTTGATGGTGAAACTTGTCATTTGGGTTTGAGTCAATTAAGAAAGAAACTGCTTGTGATTGGTTATGGAGAAGCAACAGATGAAGAAAAGAAACTCTTTAAAGATATTTTAGATGATTCAACATTGGGTTATTCTTATTCTTCTGTTGATGCTTATTTTTGTGAGGAAAGTGAATTAGACGAAGTGCTGCGTACGTTTGGAGGTGTTGATCTTGGCTAAGATTCTTTTGCTGAACTCAGGATTAAAACATACTCAAACAGTTATGAAACCTTTTTTATCAAGACTTGAGGGTTATCTTAATGAACATTGTGATTACTTGGATATACGCTATGCTTCTCAATTTGATGAGCGTACTTTTTTCCAATATGATCAGGTTGTCTTTTTATTCCCAGTTGCATTAAATTCTATTCCATCTTCTACTTTAGAAATCTTTGAGCGTTTAGAAAAACAACCCAAAGGTCATGTGGAAGTCTATGCATTGATTGGCTGTGATGAATATGAACCGGAAAAATGTGATCTTTCTGAAAAGATTATACAGAACTGGTGTCAACGAGAACATCTTAAATATAAGGGAAGTTTAAAAATTGGTTCAATATTTTTTATCATGAATACTTTGTCACGTTTTGTTGTTTCTAATGAAATGAAAAAATTGGCACAGGCTATTATACATCATCAGGAATTTTATGGTAAAACAACAATGTTGACAGATCGTATTTTTATGAAAAAAGCCAATCAGTATTGGAATAAAGAAATTAAAAAAATGAATAAACATCAAAAAAAGCAAAAGCATTAACACTTTTGCTTTTTTGTATCATTCCATAATCTGTTTAATATAATCAAGGGGAACACGTAAGCGATGAGCCAGTTCTTCATAAGAAAAGCCTTGACTGAGAAGTCTTTTGATGATTTTACGCATACTTTCTCCCACTTCTATAACATGTCCATCCAAATCATAGAAACGGACAACTCTTTGACCCCAGACGCCTTCTTTTAAAGGATGTAATAGTGTGACATGATATTGATCTAAAACATACATGAAGGCATCAATATCTTCTGTTTCAAAAGATAATTCAACAGCGTGATTCAACATAATAATCTCTTGATCTGTCTTATGAATGAGATCTTTCCATATTTCTTTTGATTGGAGGACAATCCCCGATGTTAAAGTGACTGAACCATGAAAATCCAATATAGCCTTAAGACCTAAAATGTGTTTGTAAAACTTTTTTGATTGTTCTAAATCGTTGACAATTAAAACTGTATTTTTTAGTTTCATAGTATCCTTCCTTTTTTTGATATGTTCTATTGTATCATCTTTTTATCACCAAATGATGAACTTTTTGACTTTTTATAAAAAATGTTCTAAATAAAAAAGAAAAAACATATATTGATGTGTGAGAAGGAGGAAGTCTATGCAGACAATAGATATATTAAAAGATATTGGTAAAAGATGTGACGGTGACATCTATTTAGGGGTTGTTGGACCGGTCAGGGTGGGGAAATCATCGTTTATTAAACGTTTTATGGAAAAGGCTGTGATTCCCTATATTGATAATTCAGAAGCGAAAATTCGCGCTACAGATGAATTACCACAATCTGGTGAAGGAAAAATGATTATGACGGTAGAACCTAAGTTTGTTCCTAATCAGGCTGCCCATATTCAGGTAGGGGACAATCTTGGTGTCAATATTCGTCTAGTGGATTGTGTTGGGTATGTGATTGATGGTGCTAAAGGTTATCAGGATGAACAAGGTATTCGTTATGTCAAAACACCATGGTATTTAGAAGCAATTCCTTTTGATGAGGCAGCTAAGATTGGAACGCAGAAGGTCATTCAGGATCATTCAACTATTGGTATTGTGATGACATGTGATGGTTCTATTTGTGAAATTCCGGGAGCTGATTATATTCAGGCAACAGATGATGTTATTCATGAATTAAAAGATATTGGAAAGCCTTTTGTGATTGTTGTAAATTCTAAAGAACCACAAAGTCTTCAATGTACACAACTTGTGACATCGTTAAAAGATAAACATGATGTTCCAGTCATTCCATTAAAAGTCACAGAAATGAATGAAGAAGATATCACACATCTTTTAAAAGAAGCACTCTATGAATTTCCTATTCATGAAGTAAAGATTGAAGTGCCTCGTTGGATTGCCTTAATGGATACTTCTCATTGGTTAAAACAGACTTTAGATGAATCATTAGAACAATCATTATTAGAGATTCATCGTTTTAGAGATGTTGAAAAAATCGCAACGCATATGTGTGAATTTGATTTTATTCATAAAGCGTATCTTTCATCCATTGATACATCTTCTTCATCAGCTTCATTGCGCATTCAAGAAAGAAATGGTTTATATCAGGAAATATTAAATGAAATTTTAGGACAGGAAAAATTTGATGCTGCATTATTTTTAAGGCAACTCCAGGAATTGAAGCAGATGAGTCAAGAATATCAGGCTTATCAAAGTGCGATACAAATGGTAAAACAGACGGGTTATGGTTATGCTTTACCACTTTTGGATGATATTGAATTAAGTGAACCGGAAGTCATTAAACAGGGACCACGTTATGGAATGAAGCTTGTATCAACAGCTTCTACTATTCATATGATTAAGGTTGATATTGAATCCACTTTTGAACCAATCATTGGTTCTAAAGAACAGGCAGAAGCTTTTATTCAATATTTGCAAAGTCATGGGAAAAATAATAAGGAGGCTATCTTTGATTGTGATGTTTTTGGACGTAAATTAGGGGATCTGATTAATGAAGGAATGCGTGTGAAACTGGCTTCCATGAATGAAACCGCTTGTATCAGAGTGCATGATATTTTAAGTAAAATCGTTAATAAAGGGAAGTCTAATGTGATTGCGATAGTTTTATAAATTTGTTATTGCACTTAGTTTTTTGAAATGTTATACTACTACTTAGATTTAAGTAGGAGGCAATACAAAATGAATAAAAAAGAGCTTATTGATATCGTTTCACTAAAAAAAGATTTAACAAAAAAAGATGCTGAAGCGTTAGTAGATACAGTTTTTGATACAATGATTGAAAGTATCTTGAATGGGGATAAAGTCTTAATTTCTGGATTTGGAACTTTTAAAGTGAATAATCGTAAAGAACGTAAAGGTGTTAGCCCAAAAACAAAAGAAGCTATGATTATCCCTGCTAGTAAAACTGTTTCATTTAAGCCAAGCAATAGATTGAAAGATGCAATGAATTAAAATTGCATCTTTTTTGACATATAGAGTTAATATAAAGGGTATATTATAATTATTGAGGTGATAGAAAATGTTTTTTCCTTTTTATGGATTTTATTATAATAGCTATTATATGATTGGAACAATTTTTGTGATATTGGCTGCAATATTGGCATTGTGGGCACAAATGAAAGTGACGTCTACATATAATCGTTATCGTAAAGTCGCCAATGCAAGAGGAATTACAGGGGCACAGGTTGCCAGAGAAATATTAGATAGTGAAGGATTGTATGATATTATGATTTATGAAGTGAAAGGGCAATTAAGTGACCATTATAATCCGGGTAAAAAGACAATTAATCTTTCTAGTGATGTTTATCATGGAACATCTATTGCGTCTTTGGCTGTGGCAGCGCATGAATGTGGACATGCTATTCAGTATAAAGAAAAATATGTCCCTATTTCTTTAAGAAATGCGATTTTACCGATTGCGAATGTGGGGCAATATTTAGGGTGGATTGCAATATTTATTGGTTTGATTTTAGGTCAAACAAATATCGCATGGATTGGATTTATTGCAATGTGTGGAATCTTAGCTTTCCAGCTTATAACATTACCAGTGGAATTTGATGCATCGAGTCGAGCTTTGGCTATTTTAAAAACACGTTATTTGACATCTGAAGAATATCCTGGAGCCAGAAAGATGTTATCAGCAGCGGCGATGACATATGTGGCTGCAATGATTTCTACATTGATGAGTATGTTAAGAATTTTTCTGATTATTTTAGGAAATTCTCGAGATGATTAAAAGACCTGCGGGTCTTTTTAATTTTGTTTTGCATTTTAATGGTTTTGTTATATAATAAAAACACTGGAGGTGAACAGATTGAAAAAACAGACGTTTATGATATCAGTTATTGTTTTGGTTATTATTTTAGCGGTTGTTTCGTTTTATATGCTGTTTGTTCATGTTCCATATTATCAATATCATCATGGTTTAGACGAAATAAGAAATGAAATCTGTGAAACCAATCAATATGAATACGATGATTATTTTAGTGAATATCGTGGTAAGGAAACGTATTATATTGTAAGAGTCAAAATCAATGGTGTTGTCTCTTATGTGGCGTATAATAAAGATTTGACACTTGTTGATACTTATCAGGGAAGTGTAGCTGATTCAAAAAATGTTCAACAAGCGATTGAACAAAAGTATCAAATAATCATTGATGATTTAGAAGTGGGTTATGAAAATGAAAGATTTGTTTATTACGGACGTTATCAGGAAAATGAGTCATTATTATATGTTTATTATGATCTCATGTCTGGAGAGTTTATAAAGGCAGTAAGGTTAGGGTAGTTGTATGGATGAATTAATAGATTATCGTTGTATAGATTTTCAAAAGTTATTGATATTAAAAGCAAAGTCATTGCATCTTTCTGATCAGCAATGTTATGTTTTATTATTAATTATGACTTTAGATGAAATTGGTGTGAAACCTATTACACCATTACAGATTTCTAAGATTTGTTCTTTATCTGTGCAAAAATTAGATGATATTTTGATGTCTTTGGTAGATAAGCATTGGATATCAAGACAGAATGGTTCTTTGAATCTTAAACCATTACAAAGATTATTGTTGAATCAAAATGAACAGACAACAGATCAGGATATTGATCTGGTTAGTATTTTTGAAGATGCTTTTGGACGTAGTTTAAGTCAAAGAGAAGTTCAATTAATTAATTCTTTAAAGTGTCAAGGGTATGATGATGAAATGATTGTAGATGCTTTAAATGAATCGGTTAAATCTGGTGTCATTACTTTTCGATATATTGAAAAGATTCTGGACAATTGGGCACGTTATGGGGTAACGAAGCGTTATGCTCCAACGAATGTATCGACACATCAGGAAGTAGAACAAAGTATAAAGGATTATAAATGGTGGGAAAATCATGAATAAAGAGAAAGTACAGCGTATATTAGATGTTTTTGATCAGATGTATCCTGATGCCAAGTGTGAGCTTGAGCATCAAAATGAATTAGAACTTTTGATTGCAGTGATGTTGTCGGCTCAAACAACAGATGCCAGTGTTAATAAATTAACAGCTCATCTTTTTCAAAAGTATCGTTGTGTTGAGGATTATGCGAATGCGCCTCTATCACAGTTAGAAGAAGATTTACGTACAATTGGTCTTTATCGCAATAAGGCGAAAAATGTCAAAGCAATGGCACAAAAATTAATGAGTGATTTTAATGGACAAGTTCCCTGCAATCATGAAGCATTACAAACATTGCCAGGGGTAGGTCGTAAAACAGCAAATGTTGTCATTTCAGAAGGATTTAAAGTTCCAGCTATTGCAGTGGATACACATGTAGAACGTATCTCTAAAAGGCTCGGATTGGCTTTAAAAAAGGATTCTGTTCTAACGGTAGAAAAGAAACTTCAAAAAGCAGTGCCAAAAGAAAGATGGATTAAAACCCATCATCAAATGATTTTCTTTGGTCGCTATCACTGTAAAGCCATGAATCCTCAGTGCCAAGATTGTCCTCTTATTGATATGTGTAAAGAACCAAAACGTAAAAAATATTTAGAGAAAACAAAAGACTGAAATCTACGAAAGATTCAGTCTTTTATTTTCCTATTGCACTGGTGTGGTTGGCACTGTAGGATCAACTTGAGGTGTTGAAGGAGCAGATGTTGTAAAAGTATCTGTTCCTAATGTTACAGTTTGACCATTAGCAAGAGTTTGTGTGAATGTCA
>CALVFK010000017.1 GCA_944326805.1 uncultured Massilimicrobiota sp.
GATATTTAAAAGCTAAGCATATTGAAATTCGATTAAAGAATCAAACAATATCTAAATATTTAAGACATCGACATCAAAAAGAAATTTTATCTTTAGATGAAGATATGAATGAATCATAAGGTATATTCTATTGAAGAATATGCTTTTTTATTGAAAAGAAATAGATAAACCTATGGAAAGACTATCTTAATTTTTATGGAAAGTATATAATAAGATATATCTTTACATAAACAAAGTAGGTGAAATGATGCAAATAGGAAAGAAAAAGATTGTTGTTATGAGTTTATTTATCGTTGTCATGTTAATTGGTACTCTTATTTATAATAATGATTATTTTCCTAAAAGACAGAATTATCTTTTTGGGGTAACATATATGACAATGAACAATACGTTTTATGAAGTTATCAACAATGAATTATTAAAAGAAATTGAAAATAGAGGAGATCAGCTTCTTGTAAGAGATCCCGCTTTAGATATAGATAAACAAATTGAACAAATTTATGATTTTATTGATGAAGATGTAGATGGGATTTTTATTAATCCAGTAGATTCAAAGAAAGTAACTCCTGCTTTAAAAGCAGCTAAAGAAGCCGGGATACCTATTATTGTTATGGATGCATCTATAGAACAGGAACAGTTTGTTGATTGTACGATTGTGTCGGATAATTATGATGCAGGTGTTCAATGTGCTAAAGACATGATGAAAAGATTGAAATCAGCAAATATTGTTCTATTAAAACATACAAATGTCCAATCTGCGAAAGACCGTATAGATGGATTTTTAGAAACAATTGATGGATACTCCCAATATCAAATTATAGACCAGGGAGAATGTGAAGGACAGCTGGAATTAGCCATGCCTATTATGGAAGATATTTTAGAAAAAAATAAAGATGTTGATGTTGTGATGGCTTTAAATGATCCAAGTGCTTTAGGAGCATTAGCGGCTTTACAGGCATATCAATATCATCATACTATCGTTTATGGGGTTGATGGAACACCAGATATTAAAACACTTATTGGTAATCATTCGATGGTTGCAGGAACTGTTGCACAGTCACCTATTTCTATTGGCAATATTGCGTCACAAAAGATGTATGAATTATTACGAGGGAAAGCTATTGAAAAAAATATTATTATTCCAGTTCAGTTAATCAATGAAAATAACATAACAAACTATGATCAAACGGGGTGGCAATAATGAAATATTCTTATCAACAAGTTCTATCTATATTACGTCATTCCCTCAGTATATTAAATTTTGTTATTATTCTTTTTTATAGTATGTTGATTTTAATGACAACACAATATATTGTACAAATACAATATGCCAGAGAATTTTTAGATCGTATCACACATCTTCCACAACACCCACTCGTTACTTTTTTGGGTTCTATATCATTATATGCAGTTTTAATTTTTGTTATATATAATAGAAATACAACAAAAGTTTCATATAAAATGAATGTTTTTTATAGTTTTTTAGAAGTTTTGATTGGTTTTCTTTTAATTTATTTTTTATACATGTCCTATAATGGTGTTTTATTCCTTATCTTCTGTGATTCTATTTTTAACCTAAAACAAGAAAAATATTCTAAAGGATTATTAGGTGTATTGATTATTGTGTATATCATATCTAGTTATGATGTTTTTTCTATATTTGTACCTATGACCAATATGTTTGAATATTTTCAGATATATGGTTCACAAGTCAATGGTGTTCTTATGATTATCACTTCATGTTTAGAGATGCTCAATATTATCTTGTTTATTGCATTTATGATTGTTTATCTTGCCGATGAAATGCGACAAAATCAATATATTTCAGAAGAATTAGATATGGTGAATCAAGTCAATAAAGAACTTCAAAATTATGCAGCTATTACTGAAAAAATTGGGGAAAACAAAGAACGAAAACGTCTGGCAAGAGAAATTCATGATACTTTAGGTCATGCATTAACGGGCATAGCAGCAGGAGTGGATGCCTGTATTGCGATGATTGATCAAAATCCTACAGCTACAAAGCAACAGCTTCAAGTGATTTCTAAAGTTGTTAGACAAGGAATAACAGATGTGAGAAATTCTTTAAATAAGTTACGTCCTGGAGCTTTAGAAGAACATGGCTTTAAAGAGGCACTTGAACGTATGATTGCAGAATTTTCAAGTGTCAGTGATTTAACAATTGAATTAGATTATCAACTGGAAGATATTGATTTAGAGAAAACAGATGAAGATATTATTTTTCGTATTATACAAGAGTCAATTACGAATGCTTTAAGACATGGACATGCCACTGAGGTTAAAATTAATATGCATTATGATAAAAACTTTTTGCATCTGAAAATAAAAGATAATGGTATAGGGTGTGATGATGTTCATTTTGGTTTTGGTTTAACGCAGATGAAAGAACGCTTAGCGATGATTAATGGAGAAGTCCATTTTGATGGACATCAAGGATTTTTAACAGAAGTGACATTACCAAGAAAGGAGAGGGATAAGCATGATTAAAGTTGTTATTGCTGATGATCAGGAACTTATTAGAGAGTCATTAAAGATTATTTTAGGAACACATGATGATATACAAGTTGTGGGAGTGGCAGGAGATGGATCAGATGTTTTACATATTTTAGAACGTGAAGCAGTGGATGTCATTTTGATGGATATACGAATGCCTGGAATGGATGGTGTTCATTGTACGAAGATTGTTAAAGAACAATATCCCCATATAAAGATTATTATTTTAACAACTTTTGATGATGATGACTTTGTTTTTAGTGCATTGAAATATGGAGCGAGTGGATATCTTTTAAAAGGTGTAGGAATGGATGAACTGTATCAAGCAATTATTACGGTCAATAGTGGTGGTGCCATGATTAATCCAGATATTGCAACAAAAGTCTTTAGTATGTTTTCGAAGATGACTCAAAATAATTATGCTATTCAAGTAGATGAAAGTTCGATAAAAGATATTAGTCATCCAGAATGGCGTGTTATTCAACAAGTGGCCTTTGGATTATCTAATAAAGAAATAGCTCAAAAATTATATCTTTCTGAAGGAACAATTAGAAATTATCTAAGCTCTATTTTATCAAAACTCAATCTAAGAGATCGTACACAATTAGCCATATGGGCTGTACAAACCGGTATAACAACAAAGGATTTTCATGATGAATAAGAAAAAGATAATTTGCATCCTTGTGATGATTGCATGTTTTATTTTGATTATTTATCGTCCACGTCAGCTCACTCTTACGATTGGTGTTTTTGCAGGGAGTAATTGGGATGTTCCGAATGGAGATTGTTATAAAATTATTGATCAGGCCATTGAAAGGTATGAAAAAGAATATCCAATGGTTCAAATTGAATATGAGAGTGGAATTTTAAAAGAAGATTATTCAGAATGGCTTTCAGCTAAATATTTAAAAGGGGAAGAACCAGATGTCTTTATGATTCTGGGAGAAGATTTTAATACTTTAAGTGCGTTAGGGGCATTAAAAAATTTAGATAGTTTGATACAGAAAGATCAGCAATTTCATATTGAGGATTACTATGCAAGTGTTTTATATTCTGGGCAATATTATAATCATCAATATGCATTGCCTTATGAAAGTAATCCCACGTTAATGTTTGTTAATCAAACGTTATTAAAAAAAGAACATATTCATCTTCCAGATAATGATTGGACATTGGATGATTTCTATACGATTTGTCAACAGGTGACAAAAGATACAAATAATGATGGACAAATAGATCAATATGGTTGTTATAATTATGATTGGTTAGATTCTGTTTATAGCCATAAGGTCAATTTATTTGATGAAAATGGAGAATTTTGTTATTTAAATCAAAAAGATGTTAAAAATGCTATTTCATTTGTACAAAAAATATATAATCTTAACCAGGGGTACACTGTCACATCACAAGATTTTGATATGGGGAAAGTCGCTTTTGCACCTATGTCCTTTGCTGAATATAGAACATACAAACCTTATCCTTATCGTGTTAAAAAATATTCACAATTTGAATGGGATTGTATTCAAATGCCCGGAGCAGATGAAAATAATAGTAGTGAGGTTTCATCGTTGTTGATGGGGATTTCTTCAAGAACATCTCACATACAAGAAGCTTGGGAATTTTTAAAACTATTAACTTATGATACGCAGACACAAAAAACGCTTTTTCAGTATTCGCAAGGTATTTCATCTTTAAAAACAGTTATTCAGTCCGATGATGTAGAAAGTTTATTAAATAGTGATATTTTGGAAGATACACAAGTGAATTTAGACTTATTGAATGATGTTATGGAAAATGCTATGAGTCAAAGTCAGTTTAGAAAATATAATTCTGCAATTGTAACTATGAATAATCAAATCAATCAAATGATTCAAAACAATGAAGATTTAGATTTATCATTGAATTCTTTACAAAATGAAATCAACGAATACTTAAGAGAATGATAAAGTCAAGGATTCTTGGCTTTTTTTGTATTGTGACATTTGTCATATTGATTTCCTATCATCTGTCATGATGAAAATATGACAATAGACAGATGGAATAATACCTCATCATTGATACAATGATAGTGTCAAATGAAGGAGGGGAAAAAGGTGAAATATTTAATAATGGTAAGTCATGGACAGTTTGCTGAAGGATTGAAAGATGCTCTTTCTATGTTAGCAGGGCAACGTGAAGATGTTTTAGCATTAGGGTTACAAAATGGTAAAAGTGCTGATGAATTTGCAGAAGAATTTTCAAATATCATAAACCCGATTTGTCAAGATGATGAAATTATTTTATTAGGTGATTTAATTGGTGGATCACCACTTACAACAGCTATGAATGTTGTAAATGAAAAAGGGCTCCGTTGTACAATCATTGGAGGTATGAATTTACCATTAGCTCTTACGGCTGTTTTGATGAAAGATACAATGTCAACAAACGATCTTGTTGTACAAATCTTGAATGAAGCAACCACAACATTAAGAGAATTGAAAATTGAAAATGATGAAGATGAAGATATTTAAAGGAGGAAAGAAAAATGTCAGTTTCATTTATTCGTATTGATGATCGTATGATTCATGGTCAAACATGTACACGTTGGGCTCGTGAATATCCTTGTGATGGTTTAATTGCTGTAAATGATAAAGCAGCTAAAAATGATGTGTTAAAAGCGGCCTATAAAGCTGCCAGTGGAAAGAAAACATTTGTCTGGACTTTAGAAGATTTTCAAAAGAAAGCACAAAAAGTATTAGATAGTGATACACGTTATTTCTTGATTACAAAAAATCCTGTAGATATGTGTAAAATATTAGTGGAACAGGGATTTCAGTGTGGTATTGATACAGTCATTGTAGGTCCTTGTAATGATCGTGAAGGAGCTGTGAAATTAGGAAATAATCAATCTATTACACAAGAAGAAGCTGATGCTTTTGAAAAAATTGCAAAAGCAGGATATAAAATTAAATTTGCTTTATTGCCAGATGTTTCTATAGGAACATGGGATGATTTTAAAGGAAAGTTCGGTTATTAAAAAGGGGAGGTTTCATTTATGGAAATTAGTTGGTTACAAGCTGCCTTATTAGGTTTATTTGCATGTTTGTCAAGTATGCCTGGTTTAGGTGGAACATCAATTGGGAACTACACATTAGGTAGACCATTAATTGGTGGTTTGGTCTGTGGTATTATTTTAGGAGATATTTATTCAGGTATTTTAGTTGGGGTTGCAATGCAAGTTGTATATATTGCTTTGGTGACACCGGGTGGTACTGTTTCAGCAGATGTACGTGCCGTAAGTTACATTGGTATTCCATTAGCTATGATTGCTTTAAAAAGCTATGGTTTAGATGCAGGAAGTGCAGATGGACAAGCAATGGCAACTTCATTTGGAACAATGGTTGGAACTTTAGGAACTGTCTTATTCTATGGAACAGCAACAATTAACCTTGTTTGGCAACATATTGGATGGCGTGCCGTTGAAAAAGGTGAATTCAATAAATTATATGTTGTCAATATGGGATTGCCTTGGATTTCACATATTCTTTGCTCATTCATTCCAACATTAATTATGTGTAAAATGGGAGCACCAATGGTAGAGTTGATTAAAAATTACTTACCAATGGATGGAATAGCAATGATGACATTATTTACAGTTGGTTCATTACTTCCATGTGTCGGAATTGCGATTTTATTAAAACAGATTGCCACAAAAGCAGTTGACTTCATTCCATTCTTCTTTGGTTTTACTTTAGCAGCTGCATTAGGAATTAACCTTGTATCTGCAACTGTGATTGCTGGTATGTTTGCATTAATTAATTATCGTATTAAAATGTTGACAATCAATAAACCAGCAGTCAATTCAAATGTTGATGATGATGACGAGGAGGATATTTAAGATGGAAAAGAAATTAACAAAAAAGACTCTGACAAAGTCATTTCATAATTGGTATTATGGAAACTTAACATGTTTCTCTCAGGAACATATGCAAACTTTTGGATATTTATGTTCAATGCTTCCTGTTGTTAATGAATTGTATGACAAACAGGAAGATAAAGCCAAAGCTATGCAAACTTATACAGCTTTCTTTAATACAGAACCACAGATTGGTTCAGTCATTGTTGGTATGACAGCAGGGTTAGAAGAAGCCCGTGCCAATGGTGAAGATGTAGATGATGAAACAATCAATGGATTACGTGCTGGGCTAATGGGACCTTTAGCAGGAATTGGAGATTCATTAGTTGTTGGAACAGTTATTCCTATTTTATTAGGTGTAGCACTAGGAATGTCTAATGGTGGTTCACCACTAGGAGCTATCTTCTATATTATTGTTTGGAATTTATTTGCTTACTTTGGAATGAAATTCTTATATTTCAAAGGTTATGAATTAGGTGGTAAAGCTGTTGATTTCTTAGTAGGACCTCAAGGAGAGGCTTTAAGGGAATCTATAACAATGTTAGGTGGAATTGTTATTGGAGCTGTTGCAGCTACTTGGGTATCAGTGCAAACAAGTTTTACTTTAATAGCTAAAGGAGCAACAGAACCATACTTGAATTTACAAAAAACATTAGATAGTGTTTATCCAGGATTTTTAACAGCTGCATTTGTTATGCTTTGCTGGTATTTACTAGCAAAAAGAAAAATGTCACCAATCAAAGTTATGTTATTACTTGTTGTGATTGCCTTAGTTGGTGTATTAGTTGGATTCTTTAATCCAGGTTTACAATATTAAAAGGAGGACAGTGTCATGGATGCCAAACGCAAAGAAGCTTATATAGCAGAAGTACAATATCAAACAAAAATGCTCAATCATTTAAAAAAATGGTTAAGAAACCTTATCATATTTTCCTCAATTTCTCTTGTCTTTGTTTTGTTTGGATCATCCATTCATCCATTTGTACAAGTCATAAGTGTTATATTCATGATATTAAGCATCCTATCATGTATACTTGTTGGATTGGGATATAAAAATGGATATGATAATGTTCGTAAAATACTTAATATAATGAAATCATAAGAGGATTGTTGTCAAAACAATCCTCTTTCAATAAGGAGAATAAAATGTATCAAATTGTATTCAGTGATGTTGATGGAACTTTGTTGAATGATCAACATCAAATGACACCATTAACACAACAATCTATTATTTGGCTACATAATAAACAAATTCCATTTGTGATTGTATCAGCACGTAGTCCTTCAGGTATTTTTCCAATCATGGAAGAAAATCATTTCAAATCTCATCTCATTGCCTATAGTGGAGCACTTATTATGGATGAGTATCGACATATACTCTATGAAAAAGGGATGAAGACACCACTAGCTATGTTAATTATTCAGAAGTTAAATGCCATGAATATAACATGGTGTGTATATTCTTTTGATCAATGGTATGTTCAAAATCGCCAAGATGAAAAGATTCAAAGAGAAGAAAACATTGTAAAAACTCAATCTCAAGAGGCTTCTTTAGATGATTTGTTGTCATTACCAGTTGTTCATAAAATATTATGTATCTGTCGTCCCAATCAGACATTAATAGTTGAAAAGCAATTAAAAAAAGATTTTCCACAACTGACAATCGTTAAATCTTCCGATATACTTATTGAAATCATGGAACAGGGAATTAATAAAGCACAAGCTGTTAAACAATTATGTCAACTATGGAATATTCCTATTCAAAAAGCAGTAGCATTTGGAGATCAGTATAATGATTTAGACATGTTGTTAGAGGTAGGATATGGATGGGCAATGGGAAATGCACCAAAAGAAATCAAAAAACAAGTCAAATATGTGACATTAGACAATAATCATGATGGTATTCATTATGCATTAAATAATATGAATGATGAAGGAAAGAAAATTTGAAATGATTTTCTTTTTTTATTTTCATTTCCTAATTTAGGAAATACATTGTTGAAAGTGATGAAACAGTTTATGATACAGGCAAGAAAGGAAGATGATGGGTATGAAAAAGGTAGCAGTTGTTGTGGCACCGGGATTTGAAGAAGGAGAAACACTCACAATTGTCGATATTATGCGTAGAGCACATATCCAATGTGATATGTTTGGCTTTAACAAGGTTGTTCGAGGAGGACACGATATAGAAGTTGAGTGTGATGAAGTTTTAAGTGAAAGAGTTCTTGATTATGATATGATCGTTTTACCGGGAGGTTATGGGGGATCGAGAGCTATGCGTGATAATGATTTGATGATGGATTTATTGCATCAAATGAATGAAAAAGGAAAATATATTTGTGCTATGTGTGCAGCTCCGATTGTATTAGAAAGAGCTGGGTTATTAGAAGGAAAAAACTTTACAGCATATCAAGGTTATGATCAAAAGATACATCAAGGACATTATTTAGAAGATAAGGTTGTTATTGATGGTCATATTGTAACAAGTCGAGGACCGGCAACAGCCTATGCTTTTGCTTATAAACTGGTTGATTTATTAGGTGGAGATTCTTTGGCAGTGAAAAAACGTATGGTTTATTTCAATGCTTTTGATGTAAAGGAGGACGAGTCATATGAAGCGTGTTGCTGTATTGATGGCGAAAGGATATGAAGAAGGAGAAACCCTTACGATTGTTGATTTATTAAGGAGAGCCAATATAGAATGTCATACATTTTATTTTGATAATGAATTTGTGGAAGGAATGCATCATATGATGATTAAAGCAGATCAAAAGTTTAGTGATGAAATCAAAGATTATGATGTCCTTGTTTTACCAGGAGGTAGACCAGGTGGAGAAAACTTAAGAAATAATGAAGATGTCATTCAAATGGTTCAATATTTTAATCAACATCATAAAATTTTAGCAGCTATGTGTTCAGGTACAATCGTTCTATCTGATGCTAAAGTCATTGAAGGTAAAAAAGTTACAGGATATACAGGTTATGAAGAAAAGTTAAAAGGTGGTCTATTCCAAAATGATGTTGTTGTCTATGACCAAAATATAATCACAAGTCAAGGACCAGCGACACCTTATCCTTTTGCTTTTCAAATCATTGAAGCATTAGGTCAAGATACAAGTGAAATGAAGGAGAGATTGATGTATAATTTTGCTGGAGGAAGATAAAGAAAGTGAGTGATTAAGGATGATTTATGGAAAGTTGCCGGTTGTATTTTTAAGTGCTTTAACAAGTGAGAAAAAAGATTCAACCAATCATCAAATAGCAACCTATATTTTAGAGCATATTGATGAAATGCAAAATATTGGTATTCAAGATTTGGCTAAGCGTTGTCATGTGGCGATGAGTTCTATTTCTCGTTTTTGTAAGGAAATTGGTTTAAAAGATTTTGCACAGCTTAAAGAATTATTGGCAGATCCCAATTTCTATTTTGAAGAACAGTCACAGTCTGATTCTTTGCAAGTGAGAGTAAGAGATTATGGACAGAAAATCTATGAAAGCATACAAATGGTAGAATCATCATTAAATCTCAAACAACTTATCTCTTTGTGTCAAGATTTATATCAATATCAAAGAGTTGGTATTTTTGGTTTATTAAAGGCACAAACAGCTGCCATGAATCTACAGACAGATTTATTAATGACAGGAAAACAAGTTGAATCTTATGTATCTTATTTCCAACAAATGGATTATATTTTAAATGCAGATGAAAATGATTTAATTATTATCCTTTCTTATACAGGTTCCTATTTTGAATATGAAAATTTGAGAGTTTTACAAAAGAAACTAGAAGCACCTAAAATATGGATGATTACAAGCGTTCAAGAAAACTATCCCTATTTTGTTGATGAAGTTTTAACTTTCCAATCTTTACAGGATCAAGGAAGTCATCCTTATCAATTACAGTTTATCGCAAGTTTAATTGCTCAAGAATATAATTACAGATATAAAATATGATTATGAAGGCAAGATGATTCTTGTCTTTTTTTTATTGTTTTTGATAACTTTTTGTTTATCAAAGATGTTTTTATTCAAGAATATATTTAAAGAAGTCACAAAAAAGATACTTTGTTTTTGAAGTCATGCTTTTCTGTGACATTAATCAAAGATTTCTATCTTTTTTGTATACTGTTATTTAACTCATAATGTGAAGGAGGAGATAATATGAATTATGGGTATATAAGAGTATCATCTAAGGATCAATGTGAGGATCGTCAATTGATGGCATTAAAACAATATGATATTTGTCGCAAAAATATATATGTGGATAAAATCAGTGGGAAGAGTTTTAATCGACCACAGTATAAACGATTAATGAAAAGATTGAAAAAAGGAGATGTTCTTATGATTTTGTCTATTGATAGACTGGGTAGAAATTATGATGAAATACAAAATCAATGGAGAATCATTACAAAAATAAAACAGGCAGATATTGTTGTTTTGGATATGCCATTATTAGATACGAGGCAAAAAAATGAAAATGATCTAACCGGTGTTTTTATTGCTGATATGGTTCTTCAAATCCTGGCTTATGTTGCTCAAATTGAAAGAGAAAACATCAAACAACGACAAAAAGAAGGGATTTGTGCAGCTAGACAAAGAGGTGTTGTTTTTGGTAGACCACGTAAAGATGTACCAGAGAATTTTTGGGATATCAGAAATAAATGGCAAGAAAATGAAATATCTTCTAGACAAGCAGCCAGAGCATTAGGTATTGCTCAAAGTACTTTTTTAAGATGGGTTGAAGAAATTTTATAATCGTTATAAATATGATATAATATGAAATCAAGGAGGGATCATATGAAAAAGACAATAATTGTTGTGGATATGCAAAATGATTTTGTGACAGGAAGTTTAGGAACAAAAGAAGCTTGTAAAACAGTTCCTGTAATTGAAAAACTGTTAAAAGAAAATCAAGAAAATCAAATTATCTTTACCCAAGACACACATCATGAGGATTATCTTTCAACGAGTGAAGGAAAAATGTTACCTGTTGAACATTGTATGAAAGGAACAAAAGGATGGGAAATTATCCCAGAATTAAAAGAATGGACACATCAAGCTATAATGGTGGAAAAACCTACATTTGGAAGTTTAAAATTACCTCAACTTATATCTCAGAATCAACCAGAACAAATCGTTCTTGTAGGTGTTTGCAGCGATATATGTGTGATTTCTAATGCTTTGATTTTAAAAGCATATTTCCCTGAAACGCCTATCATCGTTTATGAAAATGCTTGTGCAGGAGTCACACCAGATAAACATCAGGCAGCCATTGAAACAATGAAAAGCTGTCAAATTGATGTTCAAACTTATTTATAGACATATTTTGAAATGGCTAAGGTCATTTCTTTTTTTATAAGTAAAACTTATGGATTGGATTAGAAATTGAAATTGTTACAAAATGATAAAAATCATACAATAAGCATAACAAAGGAGGAAGCATTTTATGAACGATTTTATTTTTCAAAATACAACAAAAGTTTACTTTGGTCAAAATCAATTAAAACATTTACACGAAGAAGTTTTACGTTTTGGCGATAAGATTTTAATTGCTCATGGTGGAGAATTTATTAAGAATTCTTCATTATATAGTCGAGTGATCAATGAACTTCAATCACATCATATTACTGTATATGAATTGGGGGCAGTAGAGCCTAACCCTAGACATACAACAGTCAATCGTGGTGTGAAAATCTGTAAAGAAAATGGGATTCCAACTGTATTAGCTATAGGTGGTGGTTCGACCATTGATTGTTGTAAAGCTATTGCAGCAACAACTTTATCAAAGACCGACAATATTTGGGATTTAGTAGAAGGTAAAGAATGGAATCAAGCCTTAGCTGTCATAGCCATGCCAACAATAGCTTCAACAGGCAGTGAAATGGACAAATCATGTGTCATTGCCAATGTTGAATTAGGAGTCAAGAAGGGGATTCATGGTGAAGCTATTAGACCAAAAGTTGCCTTTTTGGATCCAACGAATACAATGACAGTTCCACCATTTCAAACAGCTTGTGGGGGATTTGATATTATGGCTCATATGTTAGATATGAATTATTTTGTAAATGCTCAAAAATATCCATTACAGTTCAATATTGTTGAAACATTACTTAAAACAGTCAGACAACAGTTACCGATTGCTGTTCAAGAACCAGAAAATTATGAAGCAAGAGCAACGATGTTGTGGGCAGCAAGTTGGTCATTAAATAGTTTTTGTACTTCTGGATTTCAAACGCAACCCTCTTTACATACTTTAGAACAGTTTTCAGCAACTTATGATATGACTCATGGTTTAGCTCTAGCAATTATTATGCCACAATGGATGAAATATTTATTGGATAGAGATGAAACAGTCATTGATGATTTTGCAAGATTTGGTGTTAATGTGCTGGGTATTGAAGCAAGTGACAATAAAAAGATTGATGCTTATCAAACGATTAAGGCTCTACAATCTTTTATTCAAGATGAACTAGGATTGCCTATGTTTTTATCACAATTGAAGATAGATGATACAAAATTTAAAGAAATGGCAGTCAAAGCTTGTGGTGGTCAAGAAATAATATCTCGAGCATATCGACCATTAACACAAGAAGATTGTTTCAATATTTATAAAATGTGTTTATAGGAGGTAAAAATAATGAAAGATGTGATGATTGTTACAGGTGCAGGACAAATCAGTATGGCTATCGCCAGAAGAATGGGCTATGGTCAAAAGATTATTATGGGAGATAAAAATATCAACAATGCAAAAGCTATCGCAGAAGTTATGAATAAGGCAGGATTTGATGTTATTCCTTTTGAAATGGATTTAGCTTCTAGAAAATCTATATTAGATATGATAGATGAAGCTAAGAAATATGGACCTATAACAATGCTAATCAATGGGGCAGGTGTTTCACCAAGTCAGGCATCTATTGAAATGATTTTAAAAGTTGATTTATATGGAACAGCTGTTTTATTAGAAGAAGTTGGGAAAGTGATTGAGCCCGGAGGTGTCGGAGTAACAATTTCTTCGCAGTCCGGACATCGTATGGAGCAATTAGGTGAATATAAAGATCGATTGTTGGCGATGACTCCAACAGAAGAATTATTGCAATTGGATTTTTTGCAACCACATCAAATAAAAGATACTTTACATGCATACCAACTTGCAAAAAGGTGTAATGAAAAAAGAGTAATGGCTGAATCCGTCATTTGGGGTCAAAAAAGAGCCAGAATTAATTCTATTTCACCGGGCATTATTGTGACACCGTTAGCTATTGATGAATTCAATGGACCAAGAGGTGATTTTTATAAAAATATGTTTGCTTCATGTCCAGCCAAACGACCGGGCACAGCAGATGAAGTTGCCAATGTGGCGGAACTTCTTATGAGTCCACAGGGTGCTTTTATAACAGGTTCAGATTTTTTGATTGATGGTGGAGCAACAGCAAGTTATTTTTATGGTTCATTACAATCAAAGTAAAAGATATTTATTTTATGATATAGATGATTTGACTATTCTTTTTCGTTATAGCAGATTTCTATATTGATATTGTACAAAAAGAATAAGAATCATTAAAATGAATGATGGAAGAAAGATAAAACATTCTATAAGTTTAAAAATGAAAATGATAAAAAAGATGATAGGAATGTGATGATACTTATTTGTGCTAGAGAACTTTTTGAAAAGACTATCAAAATGATAAATCAATTTCAATATATGAATAAAAGTGCTGATATATAAGAGGAGGTTTAAACAATGGAAAAAAGAAGATTAGGACAAACAGATATGTATGTTAATATGGTTGGACTTGGATGTATGGGACTATCCCATGCCAGTGGAACACCTGTTGCTAGAGAAGAAGCTATTCATATTTTACAAGAAGCACATCATATAGGTTATGATTTATATGATACAGCTGAGTGTTATACGGGTGTTTATCCTGATGGAAGTATCAGTTATAATGAGGAAATTGTTGGTGAAGCTATCAAAAATTTTAGAAATGAGATTGTTCTTTGTACAAAGTTTGGTGTAACACATAAAGGTGATCACTTAGAATTAGACAGTTCACCACAAAAGATTAGAGAATCTATTGAAGGATCATTAAAAAGATTGCAAACAAATTATATTGATATTTATTATCAACATAGAATTGATCCTCAAGTAGAACCAGAAATTGTTGCAGGTATGATGAAAGAACTCATTCAAGAAGGAAAAATCAAAGCTTGGGGAATTAGTGAAGTGAATGAAGACTATTTAAGAAGGGCACATGCTATCTGTCCAGTGACTGTTATTCAAAATAGATATTCAATGATGGCTAGATGGCATGAACATTTAATAAATGTTTGTCAAGAATTAGGAATCACATATATTGCTTTTTCGCCATTAGCTAATGGTGCATTAACAGGAGCTTATCATTCTCAAGCAGATTTTAAAGATGATAAGCAGGATTTTAGAAGAAATATGCCACAATATAGTGAAACAGGTATGATAAAAACAAATCAATTATTAAAAATAGTAAGTGAGATTGCTAAAAAATATAACGCTACAAATGCTCAAATATCTTTAGCGTGGATGTTATCTAAATTCGATAATCTTATTCCTATTCCAGGTTCTAGAAAAATAGACAGACTAGCATCAAATTTTGCAGCAGGGAATATTCATCTTTCTTATAAAGATATCCAGATGATTGATTATCAATTAGAACATATGGAATTTGAAGTTTTTGGTGGACATTAAATCATAGAGAGTTATAATATCATTTCATTTTATAAAAATATAATAAATAGAGAGTATGATTTCATATTCTCTATTATTTTTCTAAAAAATGAAATTCATAGACAAGGCATAATTATCATAAACAATTAGCAACATATATAGTCATGGTATTTTATTTATGCAAATGGTATAATAAAACAAGAAAGGGTGATAAGCATGGGAATCTATTTAAATCCAACCAATCAAAATTTTTATGAAGCAGTCAATAAGGAAATATATGTTGACAAGTCATTGCTTATTCAACATATTGAATATTTAAGAAATAAGATCAATAAATATATTTGTGTATCAAGACCAAGACGTTTTGGAAAGAGTACAGATGCTAATATGCTTGTTGCCTATTACTCTAAAGGTTGTGATTCTCATCATATTTTTGATTCACTCAAAATCAGTCAAACTGATTATTATTTAGAACATCTTAACCAGCATCATGTCATTCATATTAATATGCAAAGCTTTTTAAGCAATACACACAATATTGATAAAATGATCCAATTACTAACAATAAGAATTTTAAATGAGCTCAAACAGGAATATTCGGTCACTTTCTTTGATGAAACAAATCTTTCATTATCTCTAGAAGATATCTACGTATCCACAAAAGATCAATTTATTTTTATTATAGATGAATGGGATTGTATATTTAGAGAATATGTTCAAGATAAAGAAGCACAAAAACAATATTTAGATTTCTTAAGAAACCTATTGAAAGATCATCCATATGTAGAACTTGCTTATATGACAGGGATATTGCCTATTAAAAAATATGGCACACACAGTGCCTTAAATATGTTTAAGGAAATATCCATGTTGAATGCAACACCTTTAGAATCTTTTATGGGATTTACTGAACAGGAAGTTTATGATTTATGCTTAAAATACAATATGGATTATAATGAGATGAAACAATGGTATGATGGCTATCGCATGTCCAATGATATTTCTGTCTACAATCATCGCTCTGTTGTTTATGCTCTTATGGACAGAAAGTATGAAAACTATTGGACATCAACAGAAACTTATGAAGCCCTACAAGTTTATATAGATATGAACTTTGATGACTTGAAAGATAATATCGTTCAATTATTGTCAGGAGAGAGTGTAGATGTTAATACAAGCAAGTTCCAAAATGATATGACAACGTTCAAGTCAAAGGATGATGTCTTAACACTTCTAATACATCTTGGATATCTGGGATATAATAATTCAGATCATACCTGCTATATTCCTAACAAAGAAGTATCAACAAGCTTTATTGATTCCATAGAAGATTCAAACTGGGAAGAAACGACAAAGGCATTATTAAATAGTCG
>CALVFK010000018.1 GCA_944326805.1 uncultured Massilimicrobiota sp.
TATACAGAAAAAATGGATTTTTCTTTTTTTTCAGAGAAATTTTTAAAATATTTTCATCATCCAGACATATTATAACACAAAGATTGCTGAAAGCATATATTTAACATTGAAATTAAAAGTTTTGGAATATCATTATTATATGGATGGTCGTTAATAAGTATAAAAACGATAATGCATTTATGTTGAAAAGCGCTATGAGTTTTTGTTTTTTTGCATTGGCATTTATTATCGAATGAACATCTATAAAAGCAATTGAAAATCAAAGATAAGAATGTTATAATTTGCACATGGAGGATTGAGAAAAATGGACAAAAAAACAATTAAAGATATTGAAGTTACTGGAAAAACTGTCTTAGTTCGTGTTGACTTCAATGTACCAAGAAACAAAGAAACAGGAGAAATTACTAATGACAACAGAATTGTTGCCGCTTTACCAACTTTAAAATATTTGTTAGAACAAAAACCTAAAGCTATTGTATTGTTCTCACATTTAGGTAAAGTAAAAACTGAAGAAGACAAAGCAAAAAATGATTTAGCTGTTGTTGCTCCTAGATTATCTGAATTATTAGGAGTAGATGTCAAATTTGTAAACTGTACAAGAGGACCTGAACTTGAAAATGCAGTGAAAGAAGCTGATAATGCTCAAGTTATCTTAGTACAAAATACACGTTATGAAAAAGGTGAAAGTAAAAACGATCCAGAATTAGGTAAATACTGGGCATCACTTGGAGATGTGTTTGTAGAAGATGCATTTGGTTCTGTACATAGAGCACATGCTTCTACTGCTGGAATTCCTGCTCATTTACCATCAGCTGCTGGATTCTTAGTTGAAAAAGAAATTGCTTATATTGGAAAAGCTGTAAGTGATCCAGAAAGACCAATGGTTGCTATTTTAGGTGGAGCTAAAGTTTCTGATAAGATTTTAGTTATTGAAAACTTATTAAAAATTGCTGATAAAGTTATCGTTGGTGGAGGTATGACTTATACTTTCATGAAAGCAATGGGACATGAAATTGGTAATTCTTTAGTTGAAGATGATCGTATTGAAGTTGCTAAAGAAATTATTGAAAAAGGTGGAGATAAATTAATCTTACCTGTTGATTCAGTTATTAATAATGCTTTCGCTGCTGAAGGTGATATTAAAGTATGTGGTGAAGATATTCCTGAAGGATACATGGGATTAGATATTGGACCAAAATCTGTTGAAAATATCAAAGCTGCTTTAGAAGGAGCTAAAACTGTTGTATGGAATGGTCCTATGGGTGTATTTGAAATGGAACCATTTGCTAAGGGAACAATCGCTGTATGCGAAGCTTTAGCTAATTTACCAGAAGCTAATACAATCATCGGTGGTGGAGATAGTGCTGCTGCTGTTATGCAACTTGGATATGCTGATAAAGTTTCTCATATTTCAACAGGTGGAGGAGCTTCATTAGAATATATGGAAGGTAAAGTATTACCTGGTATTGCTGCTATTGATGATAAATAATAAGGGGATTATAAAGATGAGAAAACCAATTATTGTAGGAAACTGGAAAATGAATAAAACAATTGCTGAAACAAAAGAATTTGTTGAAGCGGTTGATGGAGCATGTACTGATCAAGCTGATTGGGGAATTGCAACTCCATATTTAGCTTTACAGACTGCTAAAGGTGCAGCTCAAAATTTAATTGTGGCTGCTCAAAACTGTCACTTTAAAGATAGTGGAGCATATACTGGTGAAGTTAGTGTCGAAATGTTAAAAGAAATTGGTGTAGAATGGGTTATTTTAGGTCATTCTGAAAGAAGACAATATTTTGGAGAAACTGATGAAACAGTCAATGCAAAAATGTTACAAGTTCTTCATAATGATATGACACCAATTGTATGTGTTGGTGAAACTTTAGAAGAATATGAAGCTGGAACAACAAAAGATGTTGTAAAAACACAAACTGTGGCAGCATTCAAAGATGTATGCCCAAATTGTGCAAGTCGAGTTGTTATTGCGTATGAACCAGTATGGGCTATTGGTACTGGTAAAACTGCTACAAATGAAATTGCTCAAGATGTTTGTGCATACATTAGAAGTGTTGTTGCAGAATTATATGGACAAGAAGTTGCTGATAAAGTAAGAATTCAATATGGTGGATCAGTTAAACCAGAAGGATTAAAAGCTTTATTAGAACAACCAGATATTGATGGAGCATTAGTAGGTGGAGCTTCTTTAAAAGAAGATTCATATAAAGCAATGATTGCTGCATTAGATTAATTGATTGTAGAAAGTCAGCCTGATAAAAAGGTTGGCTTTTTTTACGAAAAAAAGAAAAAGATTGGTTTTTATTGGGTAAAATAGATTTTATGGATTGAAAAGGTTTACACAAATTTTTTTCTTTTTTTATTATGAAAAATATATACTCTTGCTTGTTTTTTCACAAGGAATATAGTATATTAAACGTGTAAATAAAATTAAGATGTCGGAGGAAATGTTATGGCAGAAAAAAAAGCTGTAAAAAAAGAAGCCCCAAAGGCTGAATGGACTAATGAACAAGTTGATGCTCATATTGATGAGTTAGTTCAAAAAGCATTAGTTGCATTAAACAAATTTGAATCTTATAGTCAAGATGCTGTAGATTACATTGTTGCTAAATGTTCTGTTGCTGGATTAGATCAACATGGTGTTTTAGCAGAAGCGGCTGTCAATGAAACTGGTAGAGGTGTTTTTGAAGATAAAGCTGTTAAAAACTTATTTGCTTGTGAATATGTAACAAGTAATCTTCGTCACTTGAAAACGGTTGGAATTATTAATGAAGATCCTTTAACTGGAATTACAGAAATTGCTGAACCAGTTGGGGTTATCTGTGGTATTGTACCAACAACTAACCCAACTTCAACAGTTATTTTCAAATCTTTAATTTCATTAAAGACAAGAAACCCAATTATTTTCTCATTCCATCCATCTGCATATGAATGTTCAGTTCAAGCTGCACAAGTTATCAGAGATGCTGCAATTGCTGCAGGTGCTCCTGAAGACTGTATTCAATGGATTGGTGTACGTGGATCTATGTATGCAACAAATGCATTAATGAATCATCCAGATGTAGCTACTATCTTAGCAACTGGTGGTAATGCAATGGTTAAAGCTGCTTACTCTTGTGGTAAACCTGCTTTAGGTGTTGGTGCTGGTAACGTACCTGCATATGTTGAAAAAACATGTGTATTAAAAAGAGCTGTTAATGATATCGTATTATCAAAATCATTTGATAATGGTATGATTTGTGCTTCTGAACAAGCTGCTATTGTTGATCAGGAAATTTATAATGAGTTTAAAGAAGAAATTTCTCGTTTTAAAGTATACTGGGTAAACGGTGAAGAAAAAGCGAAACTTGAAAAATATATGTTTGGTGCTGAAGCATATAGTGATAAAGTTAATGAAGTTGGTACAGTTAATGCTGCTGTTGTAGGTAAACCTGCAACTTGGATTGCTGAACAAGCAGGATTTAAAGTACCAGAAGATACACAAATCTTACTTGCTGAATGTAATGAAGTTGGTCCAAATGAACCATTAACAAGAGAAAAATTATCTCCAGTATTAGCTGTATTAAAAGCAACTTCAACTGAAGATGGTATCAATAAATCAGCTGCAATGGTAGCTTTCAATGGTTTAGGACACTCTGCTGCTATTCATACACAAAACCATGATATCGCAGTAGAATTTGGTTTAAGATGTAAAGCTATTCGTGTTATTGAAAATGCCCCATCTACATTTGGTGGAATTGGTTCAGTTTATAATGCATTCATTCCATCATTAACATTAGGATGTGGTTCTTATGGTCATAACTCAGTTTCTAACAACGTTAGTGCTGTAAACTTGTTAAATATTAAGAGAATAGGGAGACGTAACAACAATATGCAATGGGTTAAACTTCCTCCAAAAATCTACTTTGAAAGAAATTCAATTAGATATTTAAGAGATATGAAATACATGGATAAAGCCATGATTATTACTGATAGAGGTATGTACAATCTTGGATATGTTGAAAAGATTGAAGATGTTATCAGAAGAAGACGTAATAAAGTTGACTTAGAATTATACTTTGATGTAGAACCAGATCCAAGTATTGATACAGTTAACGAAGGTGTTGAATTAATGAGAAAATTCCAACCTGATGTTATTATCGCATTAGGTGGAGGATCTTCAATGGATGCTGCAAAAGTTATGTGGTTAATGTATGAACATCCAGAAGTAAACTTTGATGATATTAAACAAAAATTCATGGATATTAGAAAACGTGCATTCAAATTCCCTGAATTAGGTAAGAAAGCTAGATTGATCTGTATCCCAACAACTTCTGGTACAGGTTCAGAAGTCACTCCATTTGCCGTTATTACTGATAAGAAAGCAAATAAAAAATATCCATTAACTGACTACGCTTTAACTCCAACTGTAGCTATCGTAGATCCAGAATTTGTTATGAGCTTACCACCAGCAATTGCTGCTGATACAGGTATTGACGTATTAACACATGCTGTTGAAGCATATGTATCTATCCTAGCTTCTGACTTTACTGATGGATGGGCTAAACAAGCTGTTAAGATGGTATTTGATTACTTAGATGAATCAGTTAATAAAGGAACTCCATTAGCAAGAGAAAAAATGCATAATGCTGCAACAATTGCAGGTATGGCATTTGCAAATGCATTCTTAGGTATGAACCACTCATTAGCTCATAAGATTGGTGGAGAATGGCATATTCCTCATGGACGTACTAATGGTATCTTATTACCACATGTTATTAGATATAATGGTACTGTTCCAACTAAATTAAATATCTGGCCTAAGATTGAAAACTACAAAGCAGATGTTAAATACATGGAATTAGCTCAATTAATCGGATTAAATCCTAAGACTCCTGAAGAAGGTGTGAAAATGTTTGCTGATGCTTGTGAAGAATTATGTGTTAAAGTTGGTGTAGCAACTAACGTTAAATCACAAGGTATTGACAAAGCTGCTTGGGAAGAATCAATTCATAGAATTGCTATGAATGCTTATGAAGATCAATGTACTCCAGCTAACCCAAGAATGCCAATCGTTAAAGATATGGAAGAAATCTTACGCACAATTTATGATTATGAATCTAAATTTGCAAATCCAGCTTCAAAAAAATAATGATTGTTTAAAATAAGGACGCTATGAATTTAGCGTTCTTTTTTTTATCGGCAGTTTTGAAAATCAATAGTGAGGTATACTAAAATGGTCTTTTAGTTATAACATAAACATATAACAAACTTGAAGATAGATTATTGCTTATTTATATGTAAAGAACTATAATACACTCAAAATGATAATTATATGAAAAGAGGTATGATGTCATGGGAAGTGTAGCAAAGTCTCGTCAATCTTGGAGTTTGGCTGGCTTACTTGTAGCTATTGGGATAGTTTATGGAGATATTGGAACTTCTCCTATGTATGTAATGAAGTCTATTGTTGGTGAAAATGGAGGGATAATGAATCTTCAAGAAGATTTTATTCTTGGCTCTTTATCATTGATTATATGGACTCTTGTTTTATTAACGACAGTAAAGTATGTTCTCATAGCTATGCAGGCAGATAATGATGGCGAGGGTGGTATCTTTTCTTTATATAGCTTAGTAAAGCATTGTGGAAAATGGCTGATACTACCGGCCATGATTGGTGGTGCAGCATTACTTGCTGATGGGGTATTAACACCCGCAGTAACTGTTACGACTGCAATTGAGGGGCTAAAGAGTATTCATGTTATAGAAAGTATCATTGGTAATCAACAGCATATTATAGTGATTATTGTTGTTATTATTGTTTCTTTATTATTTCTTATCCAAAGGCTTGGAACAAGTGCCATAGGAAAAGCATTTGGCCCAGTGATGATGTTCTGGTTTTTATCTTTAGCTGTTTTAGGTGTTATGAATATGACAGGACATTTAGAAGTGTTAAGAGCATGTAATCCAATGCGAGCTATTCAGGTTTTATTGAGTGATTATAATAAAGCCGGCTTTATGATTCTTGGGAGTGTTTTTTTAGCAACAACAGGTGCTGAAGCTTTATATTCTGATATGGGGCATGTTGGAAAGATAAATATATATGAGTTGGCCTTTTGTGAAGATCTGTCTCATTTTAAATTATTTAGGTCAAGGAGCCTGGTTATTATCAAATCAAGGGAATGTGCTTCTTTCAAATATACAGGATATGAATCCATTCTTTTTGATGGTTCCTGAAATATTAAGAGGACCAATGGTCATATTAGGAACAATTGCTGCCATTATTGCTTCACAAGCATTAATTACAGGTGCTTTTACACTTGTTTCAGAAGCAAGTCGTTTAGATTTAATGCCTCATTTACAATTAATTTACCCTTCTTCAACAAAAGGACAAATTTACATTCCTATGGTTAACTATAGCCTATGGGCATTATGTCTGCTTGTTATATTTTATTTCCAGACAAGTGAAAGGATGGAAGCAGCATACGGTCTATCTATAACAATTACGATGTTAATGACAACAGTTTTATTGTTTGTTTATTTACATAAGTTAAAACAAAGAATTATCCTGCCATATATTTTCTTGTTGTTTTTTGGGGGTACAGAAGTTTTCTTCTTTATGTCTAGTTTGTCAAAGTTTATGCATGGAGGATATATTGCATTGTTAATAGCGTTTGTTTTATTCTTAATCATGGTTATATGGTATAGGGGAACGCGATTAGAAAAGGAACAGCTTGTCAAGCTTCCGTTGAAACATTATGTACCTCTTTTTGATAGGATGAGGGAAGATCAAAAAATTTATAAAATTGCTGATAATCTTGTATTTCTTACTCATTCACAGGAAGAAAGTCTTATAGATAGGGATGTTTTGTATTCTATTTTTGATCGAGGAAGTAAACGAGCCAATGTTTATTGGTTTGTGACAGTTTCTGTAACAGATGATCCCTATACATTAGAATATAGTGCGCAAAAATTAGAAACGGATTATATTTTTAGAGTTCATTTGTATTTGGGATTTAAAGTCGAACAAAGAGTTAATATTTATTTACGTCAAATTGTTGATGATTTAATAGAATCAGGAGAATTAGCACCACAGAATAGTAATTATTCTATCTATGGCGAACAAAATGTAGGTAGTTTTCGCTTTTGTATGATTCATAAACATCTTGTACCTGAAAGTGATATTTCAGTTGTAGATAGACTTATGATTTCTATGAAATATGCGATTAGACATTTTGCTGGAAGTCCAGCAAAATGGTATGGTTTAGAGAATACTTCTTTGATTATTGAAAATGTTCCATTATTTGTGAAAATGAAACATACATCTAAATTATCACGTATACAACAAGAAAAGCCAATTCAGTAAGAATTGGTTTTTTGATAGTTATAAGATAGAAGGAAAAAGCTATTGGTATGTCCAATAGCTCACATTATTAAAATGATATTTATTTTTTCCAATCTTCAAGCATTTTAAGCGCCTGGTCTAAAACTTTAGCACCATCCATCATACCATAAGTACGCATATCGATAACATCAACAGGGATAGCGTTTTTAACTTGTTCTTTGATTGAGTTTAAACGGAAACGAACTTGTGGTCCAAGTAATAAAACATCACAAGGATCAGCAGCGTATTCTGTTGTAAGAGCTGTTTCACTAATTGCCCAGATTTTTGCATCTAATCCTCTGTCTTGGGCAGCTTTTTGCATTCTTGTAACAAGTAAGCTAGTTGACATACCAGCACTACATGCTAACATGATTTTTACCATATAAATAATCCTCCTTAATTGTTTTGGTATATTTATATTATACACCTATTTGTTGTTTTATGAAATATCAAAGAAGGAATTTCATAAAATTATTGACTTATGCATAAGACTTGATTACCATAGTAAAGAAAACGATAGTAAAGGAAAAGAAGTATGAAAAAGAAAGATATTATTTTTATTATAGGTTTGTGTATTATTATTGGTATTGTGTATCTTGTTTATGAACTGACGCAAAAAGAAAAAAATGGAAAGATAGAAGTTTATTATCATAATGAAGTCGTTGAAACTATTGATATATCTGTTGATAAAACATATACTTTTGAGGGAGATTATGGTGTTTTTTGTTTAGAAGTCAAAGATCATCAGTATCGTGCAATCAATGTAGAGTGTCCTAATCATGATTGTGAAAAAGTAGGTTGGGTCAAAGAAGGAAGTTCACGTTCTATTATTTGTGCCCCTAATGATATTTATGTGATTCAACCTGATTTAGAATCTCAATATGAATAACTGTTTGAGAAATAGAATCGTCACTATATAAAAAGTTCACATAAAGTTCTCATAAAATTCACAGTAAATTCATATGGCTGGGTTAATATATAAATGTCTTAAGACAAGACATATAATATCAGATATAGACGACCCCTCTCCCTATATTATATATTTCGTCTATATAAAAAAAGAACGTTTCCCCACGTTCTTTTTTTTTATATGATATGAAAATGTTTTAAAGCATTAAGGATTCCATCATTGTTAATGTCTGTTGTTATATAAGAGACTTTAGAAAATAATTGAGGATTGCTGTTACCCATGGCTACAGAATCATGTGTATATTTCAACATTGGAAGATCATTTGTGGAATCACCTATACTGATAGTATCTTCTATCGTATAGCCAAGATGATCAATGATATATTGAATGCCAGAAGCCTTAGAGTAAGGAAGAGGGACAATTTCTAAAAAATCTGTATCTCTTTGAATGATATGAAAATGGTCTTGTAATGCAAGTTTAAAGTCTTCAATGGCTGTCTCTTGAGAGTACCACACAGCAAATTTATCAAAAGGGATATCTTCGTTGTCTTGGAAAGTATGAAGTGGAAAATGATGTTTCATATAGTTGTTTTTCATGTTTTTAATGAAAGGATGTTTTAAATTTTTCGAAAAATAGACATCATTTTTTCCCTCAAGTACAGCATCAACTTGATATTGATAAATACTTTGAATAACCTTGTGTCTAAGTTTAGAATTTAACTGAGTGTGGAATAAGGTTTGATTATGATATTGAATATATGTACCACATCCACAAATATAACCATCGAATGGAATATCTGTGATGCTAGAATGAATCGTTGAAAAGGGACGCCCTGTATTAATAAAACAAAGATGTCCATTTGCTTGGGCTTGTAAAATGGCCTGAATTGTTGATGGAGGAATTGTCCCTGTTTTTTCGTCCATGAGTGTTCCATCTATATCAAAAAAAATAAGTTTTGTCTGCATAAATATTTCTCCTTTTTTTCATATCATAATCTTTATAGATGACAAGGTCAAGAGATATTCCTGCTGTTGTATTGCGAAAAAATTATCTCTATGATATAATTTTTGAAACTATGAGAGGGGTAGATAGAAATGTATAAGATTTTACACAAAGAAAAATTAAATGATGTTGTAGAGTTGATGGTTGTTCATGCACCCCATGTATCTAGAAAATGTGAACCTGGACAGTTCATCATTTTAAGAGTTGGCGAAGATGGTGAAAGAATTCCATTGACAATTGCAGATTATGATAGAGAAAAAGAAACGATTACAATTATTTATCAAATTGTTGGATATTCTACAAAAGCATTAGCAGCTTTAAATGAAGGTGATGAAATTACTGATTTTGTAGGACCATTAGGGGAACCAACAAAACTACATGCTTCTAAACATGTTATAGGTGTTGCTGGAGGTGTTGGAAGTGCTCCTCTATATCCACAATTAAGAGCGTTAGCACAAATGGGTGTTGATGTTGATGTGATTATTGGTGGTAGAGAAGCTCAATATGTTTTATGGGCAGATGAATTTAGAAAGTTTTGTAAGAATGTTTATATTACAACTGATGATGGCTCATTAGGCCAAAAAGGATTTGTAACTCAAGTTTTAGCTGATTTAATTGATCAGGGAGAAGCAATTGATGAAGTCATTGCGATTGGTCCTGTACCAATGATGAAAGCAGTTGTTGGTGTAACAAAACCCCACAATATCAAAACATCTGTTTCACTTAATCCAATTATGATAGATGGAACGGGAATGTGTGGATGTTGCCGTGTGACTGTGGATGGAAAAATCAAATTTGCTTGTGTTGATGGACCAGATTTTGATGGATTGCAAGTTGATTTCGATGAATTGATGGCACGTCAAAGAATGTTTAAAGAAGAAGAACATCAAATGGATGAGCAGGCTAATCGTATGTGCAATTTAATGGGAGGTGTCAAATAATGCCAAATATGTCATTGGAAAAGGTGAAAATGCCTGAACAAGAACCTCAAGTGAGAAATCAGAATTTTCAGGAAGTTGCTTTAGGATATACAAAAGAACAGGCAATGGAAGAGGCAACAAGATGTTTAAATTGTAAACATAGTCCATGTAAGAATGGATGCCCTGTAGGAGTTCCTATTCCTGAATTTATTAGTGAAGTTGCAAAAGGTCATTTTGAAGAAGCTTATGAAATTATAACTCAAGAAAATGCTTTACCTGCCATTTGTGGGCGTGTTTGTCCTCAAGAAAATCAATGTGAAGGGAAATGTGTTAGAGGTATTAAAGGTGAGTCTGTAGGAATTGGACGTTTAGAAAGATTTGTGGCGGATTATCATCGTGATCATGGACAGAAGAAAGATAATCATATTGAAAGAAATGGTATCAAAGTAGCTGTTGTTGGAAGTGGACCGGCTGGAATGACTTGTGCTGGAGAGTTAGCTAAAAAAGGATATGATGTTACTGTTTTTGAAGCTTTACATAAAACAGG
This sequence comes from uncultured Massilimicrobiota sp., assembly GCA_944326805.1. GTDB lineage: Bacteria > Bacillota_I > Bacilli_A > Erysipelotrichales > Coprobacillaceae > Allocoprobacillus. The sequence continues at coordinate 10,759 of CALVFK010000018.1, forward strand.
AGGCGTTTTATCTTATGGTATTCCAGAATTTCGTTTACCTAAGGATTTGGTACAAAAGGAAATTGATGGTGTAGCTGATTTAGGTGTTAAGTTTGAAACAAATGTTGTTGTTGGACGTTCCATAACAATTGATGAATTGCAGGAAGAAGGTTATGCAGCTATCTTTGTTGGAAGTGGCGCAGGACTTCCTCGTTTCCAAGGGATTCCAGGTGAAAATTTAAATGGTGTTTATGCTGCTAATGAATTTTTAACACGTGTCAATTTGATGAAGGGTTATGAATTTCCAAAGCATCCAACACCGGTGAAGATAAGTGAGACTGTATGTGTGATTGGAGCAGGAAATGTTGCGATGGATGCGGCCAGAACAGCCAAACGTTTAGGAGCTAAAAATGTTTATATTGTTTATCGCCGTGGAGAACAGGAAATTCCAGCGAGAGCTGAAGAAGTACATCACGCTAAAGAAGAAGGTATTATTTTTAAACTTCTTACAAATCCTGTTAAGATTGAAGGAAAAGATGGTTGGGTTCATGCTATGGAATGTGTAGAAATGGAACTAGGTGAACCGGATGAAAGTGGTAGAAGAAGACCAGTTGTTAAGGAAGGTTCAAACTTTGTGATTGAAACGGGGACTGTTATTGTTTCTATTGGACAAAGTCCTAATCCATTGATCAGACAGACAACACCGGGCTTAGATACACAAAAATGGGGTGGAATTATTGTTGATGAAGAAACAATGAAAACATCTAAGGAAGGTGTCTATGCAGGTGGTGATGTTGTGACGGGTGCTGCAACCGTTATTTTAGCAATGGGTGCTGGGAAAAAAGCGGCTCAGGCTATTGATGAAGCTTTAAAACAAGAATAAATGAAAAGCGATTAGAGTCTTTCTAATCGCTTTTTAAATCGCTTTACATGATTCTCTTTCCACCAGATAACAAGGAAGCTGAATACGCATTGGTAATAGTTTTGTATGATCTTTAATGGCTTGATGGAGAAGTTTTGCTCCAAACTGTCCCATATCAAAAGCTGGTGCGTAAAAAGTTGTGAGTGGTGGATATGTGTAATTGCTGGCATCAATGTTATCAAATCCAATAATTGATATATCTTCAGGAATACGGAAACCATAATCATTTAAGGCTTTCATCGCACCCATCGCAATAGGATCACTCGCCGCAAAGAGTGCTGTTGGTAAATGATGAGTTTGAATCATGTTTGCCATCATAGCGTAACCAGATTCACTTGTAAATTCTCCTTCTAAAAGATAATCTTCATACTCGAGTTGATACTCCGTCGCATATTTGATAAAAGCCTGTTTTCTAATGTCTTCATAGGCTAAACCATCATCTAGATACTCAATTGCACCTAAATAACCAATTTTATGATGTCCCAAATTCTTTAAATATGTTAATGCCTGTTTTAAGGCTAAGTCAAAATCTAGGACAATAGAACATTCTTTTAAATTTTCGTAATCCATATCTAATAAAATAATAGAATCATTATATTTTTTTAATGTTTCAATATGTTTTTTACTAAATTTCCCTAAACAGATAATACCATCAATACCTTTTAAAGATTTTTCAATATGAACATCATCTTTGAAAATTCTCCTTAATATGATGCCGTTTTTTGCACAATAGTCTTCTACACCATGACGTAAAGTTAAATAATAGGGGTCATGGATTTCCTGTTGTAAAGAATACCATTGAATTAAACAAATATGAATGTTTGGATCAGTTTTTTTCTTTTTATGATACTGGAGTGTTTTTGCAGCTTCAAGCACATTTTCTCTTGTTTGTTGAGGAACACTGAGTGTGGGATCGTCATTGAGAATTCGTGAAACTGTCGCAATTGAAACATCTGCCAGTTGAGCAATATCTTTTAAAGTGGCCATAGTTACCTCCTTATTTTCTTTATTATATAGGAAAATGATAAAAAATGCTATGAAAAATCTAAGAATATCTGAATAAGTAAAAATTTACTTAAAAAATAAGTAAAAATGTTTGAAGTTTTCGAAGAAGCGTGGTATGGTATAGATAGAAAAAAGGAGGACAAAATATGAACCATGTCATTAATCAATTCATACAATATGGATTGGATCATCAGTTAATACAAGAAGCTGATCGAGATTATGCAACAAATTTATTGTTAGATTTATTAAAAATGAATGAATTTGAAAGAGAAGACATTCATGAAGTTATTAGTGATTGTACACCTATTTTGGAGAAAATGTTAAATTATGCCGTTGAACAAGGTATCATTGAAGACAGTATTGTAGAAAAAGATTTATTTGATACACGTTTAATGAATTGTTTGATGCCTAGACCTAGTGAAGTTGTTCAAACATTTTATCACCACTATGTGCATTCACCACAAAAAGCAACCCAATATTTTTATAATCTTTCTATTGATTCACATTATATTCGTAAAGATCGTACTGATCAAAATATTCGTTTTCAGAAGTATTATAAATATGGGTTGATGGATATTACGATTAATTTATCTAAGCCAGAAAAAGATCCTAAAGATATTGCAAAAGCAAAACTTATCAAAACAAGTGGTTATCCAAAGTGTTTATTATGTAAAGAAAATGTAGGATTTAGTGGTGATTTTAATCGTCCTGCCAGACAAAACCATCGTATTATTCCATTGAAATTGAATGGACAAGACTATTATTTTCAATATTCACCTTATGTTTATTATAATGAGCATTGTATTATTTTTAATAAAGAACATATTCCAATGGTTATTAATGAAAATACTTTTCAACATTTATTGGCTTTTGTTGAACAATTTCCTCATTATATGTTAGGCTCAAATGCTGATTTACCGATTGTTGGAGGGTCTATTTTAACACATGATCATTTTCAAGGTGGATGTTATGAGTTTCCTATGGATAATGCAGATGTCATTCAAACATTAACATCTGAAAGTTTTCCTCAATCAAAGATTGAAATACTAAAATGGCCACTTTCAACAATAAGAATAACTTCTTCCAATCCACAGGAAATCATTGATTTTGCTTCAAGAACGTTGAAAGCATGGAAACATTATTCAAACCCTGCTTTAGATATTCTCTCACATACAGATGATATACCACATAATACCATCACTCCTATCGCCAGAATGAAGAATCAGCAATATCAAATGGATCTTGTTTTAAGAAATAATCGTACATCTCAAGAATATCCTGATGGTATTTTCCATCCTCATGCATCTTTACATCATATTAAAAAAGAGAATATTGGATTAATTGAAGTCATGGGTTTAGCTGTTTTACCAGCAAGATTAAAAAATGAACTGGAACTATTAAAAGATTGTTTATTACAAAAAAAACAAATCAGTGATTATCCTGAATTACAAAAACATGAATTATGGTATAATGAAATCAAAGAACAATATCCAATTCAAGAAGATACAGTTGATGATGTTTTAAAAACAGCTTTGACAGTAAAATTTGTAGAAGTCTTGGAAGATGCAGGTGTTTTCAAGATGAATGATGAAGGTATTGATGCATTTTGTGACTTTGTTGAATCATTGTGTAAGGAGGAAGAAAATCATGATTGAAGTTATTCAACATATTGATGATCGCATTGATATGATTGCGATGAAAAATGAACAACTGGAAATTGTTGTTTCTAATTATGGATGTACAATTGTAAAGGTGATTATGTCCGATAAAAATGGACATAAAGATGATGTTGTTTTAGGATATGACGATTTTACACAATATCAGACTTTAGATGCTTATTTGGGAGCTTTGGTAGGAAGAGTTGCCAATAGAATAAAAAAAGGTGAGTTTACACTTCATGGACAAACTTACCATTTAGCTGTGAATAATGGTCCTAATCATTTACATGGTGGTATCAAAGGGTTTAGTTATCAAGTTTTTGATTATACGATTCAAGATGATCATACACTTGTTTTCCATTATTTATCTCCAGATGGACAAGAAGGATATCCTGGTGATTTGGATTTGACAGTGACTTATACATTGATCGGTGATACTTTAAAGGTGCACTATCAGGCAACATCTACAGCTGATACATTGATTAATATTACAAATCACTCTTATTTTAACTTGTCTGGTCACAAGGAAAATGTTTATCATCATACTTTACAGATTCATGCCAGTCAATTTGCATGTGTTGACTCAGATGGTTTAACAACTGGCCAATGGAAAGATGTAACAGGGACAGCCTTTGATTTTAGACAACCTGCCTTTATTGGTGAAAGAGTAGAACAAGAAGATGAACAATTAAAAATTGGAAATGGTTTTGATCATCCATTTTTATTCGATGTCAATGAAAATCAGGTTATTTTGACGCATCCATCAACAGGAAGACAGTTAATCGTCTCAACGACATTACCACAGGCTCAAATATATACAGCGAACTTTTTGGATGGACGATTAGGAAAATATGGGGAACGCTATTATGCAAGAGATGCTATTTGTATTGAAACACAAAATATGCCTGATGCAATTCATTTAGAAAAACAACCAACAACAATCTTAAGAAAAGGAGAAACTTATGATGAATCAACATCATATCAGTTTAAAGTGATAAAATAATGAAAAAAGCAAGTTTAGTTATTCAAGATATTCAAAATAATGTATATCATGATTTGTTATTAGATGTTTATATGGATTTACAGCAGTTAGAACACCAAAAAACAAGATATATTCAAGCTATTGAAAAATTTATAGAACTCTATGGAAATCGAGATATTACGATTTATAGTACACCGGGGCGAAGTGAAGTCTGTGGGAATCATACTGATCATCAACATGGTGAAGTATTGGCTGCAGCTATTAATTTAGATATGATTGCTGTGGTGGCTCAAGATGATACGAAGATTAAAATATTATCTGATGATTATGATATTGCAGCGATAGATATCAATGATATCACTTTAAGAGAAGATGAAAAAGAATCATCTGAAGGGTTAATTCGTGGTATTCTAGCCAGATTTCAGCAGCTCAATTACCAGACTGGTGGTTTTGTGGGTTATATGACAAGTGATGTTTTGCAAGGGTCTGGATTATCTTCTTCGGCTGCATTTGAAGTTATGATTGGAACAGTTCTTTCAGGTATGTATAATGATATGAAAGTGGATCCTGTCATGATCGCAAAAATTGGACAATATAGTGAAAATGTTTATTTTGGTAAACCTTGTGGTTTAATGGATCAATGTGCATGTTCAGTAGGAAGTTTGATTCATATTGATTTTAAGGATAATGAAAATCCTGTTGTAGAAAAAATTGATGTCGATTTCCCACGTTTCCATCACAGTTTATGTATTGTTGATGTTCATGCATCACATGCTGATCTTACTGAAGATTATGCGTCTATTCCTGAAGAATTAAAAGAGGTGAATCACTTCTTTAAGCAAGAATATTTAAGAGATGTAAGTGAAGAAGATTTCTATAATCATTTTACAGAAGTCAGAGAAGCTACAAATGACCGTGCAGTTCTAAGAGCTATTCATGTATTTAATGAAAATAAACGTGTTCAAAAGGCTGTTCAATCATTAAAAGATGAAGATTTTGAAACTTTTAAACAAATTGTTAAAGCATCAGGTGAAAGTTCGTTTAAATATCTTCAAAATATCTATTCTAATCATTATGTTGGTCAACAGGCTGTTTCGTTAGCTTTAGCTTTATCTGAAGATATTCTAGGTGCACATGGGGTTTGTCGTGTTCATGGTGGTGGTT
>CALVFK010000019.1 GCA_944326805.1 uncultured Massilimicrobiota sp.
GCATATTTTTCAATCAATTTTTCTATCATTTTTATTCCTCTTTTCTTTTTTCGTTATTTTATCATATTTTATTATAGATAGTTATATATTTTTATGAATTTATGTCTTCCATTCATAAAATTGTTGCATTATTTTTTTATTGAGATAAAATGATATTATTGTTATAAGGAGGTTATTTCATGAAAGTCGCAATCATGACCGACAGTAATAGTGGTATCACGCAAAGTGAAGCAAAAGAACTTGGAATCTTTGTTTTGCCTATGCCTTTTACAATAGATGGTCAAGAATATAAAGAAGATATTAATCTCACACAGGATGAGTTTTATGATAAGTTAATGAATGGTGCTGAAGTGTTTACTTCACAACCTGCCGCAGGAGAAGTGACAGCTTTTTTTGATCGTATTTTAAAAGATTATGATCAAGTTGTTCATATTCCTATGTCAAGTGGATTAAGTGGTTCTTGTCAGACGGCGATGATGCTTGCAGATGATGAAGCCTACAAAGGAAAAGTTTTTGTTGTTGATTCTCAACGTATTTCTGTCACTCAAAAACGGGATGTCTTAGATGCCTTAAATATGTCCAAACAAGGAAAAAGCGCTCAAGAAATTTATGACATATTAATGGAAAACAAATTAAATGCTTCTATCTATATAACAGTGAATACTTTAGAATACTTAAAAAAAGGTGGACGTATTACGCCAGCTGCTGCTACACTTGGAGGATTATTAAAAATTAAACCTATTTTAACCATTCAAGGTGAAAAATTAGACTCTTTCCAAAAGACACGTACAATGCAAAAAGCTGCTAAAATCATGATTGAAGCTTTACGTCATGACATCCAAGAACGTATTGATCCAGAGCATGAAGATATGTCCGATGCGCATATTATGATTGCTTATACTTATGATAAAGATCAAGCTTTAGAATTCAAAAAAGAAGTTGAAGAAGCTTTCCCAAATCATGATATTATCTGTGATCCACTTTCTTTAAGTGTAGCCTGTCATATCGGTCCTCATTCATTAGCCATTGGAACATGTAAAAAGATTTAACCTAGCTACTCATTGAGTAGCTTTTTTGTTAAATTCTTGCATTTCATTTTATTTTCAGTTATGATACAGTATGTCAACATGATAAATCATAAATTTTTATTGTAAATCTTAGATAAAAATCATATGCTTTAATGAAAAAGCATCTCAAAAATGGTATAATATTAATACATATCAATACTTTTATTTTATTGAAAATCATGAAAAAGACATATATTCTAATGAAAGAAAGGTGAAAGTGAATGGCAGATATGCCTCAAAAACGTTCTTATCAAAAAAGAACACCCTATAATAATAAAAACAGACAAATGAAAAGAGAAACATTATCTTCTGATACAAAAGTTTTTGCATTAGGAGGTCTCAACGAAGTTGGAAAGAATATGTATTGTATTGAACATCAGGATGAATTAGTCATTATTGATGCTGGTGTAAAATTTGCAGAAGATGGGTTACCTGGTATCGATTATGTTATCCCTGATTATACATATTTAAAACGCAACCAGAAAAAAATTAAAGCTTTATTGATTACACATGGTCATGAAGATCATATTGGAGGAATTCCTTTCCTTTTACAGGTTGTTCATATTCCTTTTATTTATGCATCTCCTTTAGCTTGTGCCATGATTCGTAGAAAGCTTGAAGAAAAACGCTTAACACAAGCAACAAAATTAATTCAAATTAATAATTTATCTCAAGTGAAAACAAAATATTTTAATATTGGTTTCTTTAAGACAAATCACTCTATTCCTGAATCATTAGGAATCGTTATAAATACACCTAATGGACGTATTGTTTCAACTGGTGACTTTAAATTCGACTTAACACCTGTAGGTGATCCAGCCGATTTTCAGGTCATGTCCTTTTTAGGTGAAACAGGTGTCACTTTATTGTTGAGTGATTCTACCAATGCTGAAGTACCTAACTTTTCGATTAGTGAAAAGCAAGTGGCTTATAGTGTACAGGAAGAATTTAGAAAAACTGAAGGTCGTTTAATCGTAGCGACATTTGCTTCTAACGTCCATCGTGTTCAACAGATTATTGATGCAGCTGTGAAATTCAATCGTAAGATTCTAGTATTTGGACGTTCTATGGAAAACAATATTCAAGTTTCTCGTAAACTTGGTTACATCAAATGTCCAGACCGTTTCTTTATCAAAAATGATGAAGCAAAGAATTTACCTGATAATGAAATTCTGATTTTATGTACCGGAAGTCAAGGAGAAGCACTGGCTGCACTAAGCCGAATCGCTAATGGGACACATCGTCAAGTGTCTATTAAACCAGGTGATACTGTTGTCTTTTCATCTAATCCTATTCCTGGTAATGCAAGCAGCGTCAGCAAAGTCATCAATAAACTATATCGCGCTGGTGCCAGAGTTTTAACAAACGAAGCTATTAATAACTTACATACTTCTGGACATGCTTCACAAGAAGAACAGAAATTAATGTTGTTGTTGACACGTCCTAAATACTTTTTCCCAGTGCATGGTGAATATCGTATGTTGAAGATTCATGCTAAATTATTTGAAGAAGTGGGACTGACAAAAGGTAATGCTTTTGTTTTATCTAATGGTGACTCTATCTTATTGCATAATGGAGAAGCACGTTTAGGACCACGTATTCATGTTGATGATATTTATGTCGATGGTAATGATATTACTGGTTTATCAACTGCTGTATTAAGAGATCGTCAGATTTTAAGTGAAGATGGAATGGTTTCCGTTCTTATCTCTATGGATTCTCGTGCAGGATGCTTATTGAATAAACCAATTATTATGTCACGTGGTTTTGTTTATATGCAGGATAGTAAAGAAATGATTCGTGAAGCAGAATTATTAGTGAGTCGTGAACTTTCTCATTTATTAAAGAGAAAAACAACTTTTGGTGAAATCAAGAATACAATCAGGGATACATTGGCTCCTTATTTCTATCAGAAAACAAAAAGAAATCCAATGATTATTCCTGTCATTATGAATAAAAAAGTATGAAAAAGCTCGTTAGACGATTAATGATTTTATTAATCGTCTTTGGTTTATGTTTTCTTGGATATTATGTTTATGCCATTTCACCTAAAGATTACGAATTTCATGAACAAAATTATATCAATTCACAAATTTCTTCACAACTCAATGGTTTAAAAATTGCCTTTTTATCCGATATCAATTTAACAAATCAAGAGAGTGTAACTCGTTTTCAAGAAATTGTTAAAGAATTAAATAACTATCCTTTTGATATAGTCATTTTTGGTGGCGATCTATATGATGATCAAGTCTTTAAAAGCGACGAAGTGTCACAAATTTTAAAAAGTATTCAATGTCAATATGGAAAACTTGCTGTACTTGGTGAGCGTGATGAAAAATCTTCTTTAGAAGTCACACAAGTTCTTAATAATGGTGGTTTTGAAGTGCTTAACAATGAAACACGTCCATTATATTACAAAGATACATCACTCACACTTGCAGCTTATGATGATGAATACAACTTTTCAAAACTCAAAGAAACACAAGATAAACTGATTATCGGTATTTCACATCAACCCGATACTTTTATTCAATCTAAAAACTATGTAGATTTGCAGCTTTCTGGTCATAGTTATGGTGGTTCTGTGTATTTTCCATATCTTGGCAGTATGTTCCCTATTGAAGGAGCAAAAACATATAATCATGGAACGTATAAAGAAAAGAACGCCACCTTAATTGTATCTAATGGTATCAGTGGTCCTTCATCATTTCCATATAAAGTTTTCTGTACTAATCAGATACTTCTTGTTTCTTTCCACTCAAAAAGCAACGATAACGCTTAGTCATCGTTGCTTTTTTCATTATTTTTCATTCCGTATTTTAAATGATACAATGCTTCTAGCACTTCAAAAATATATGTTACAGAAAACTTTCCAATCAATGAATGATGATCATTCCCTACTTTCAATATCATATCTACCTTATCACTATATGGAAACTCATCTAATTGCGTAATCGCAATAATATAAGCCTCTGTTTTCACCAATTCTCTCATTGTTTCAATATGATCTTTAAAGAATCCTCCAGCAATGGATGAAACAATAATCAGATCATAGTCTTTTAATGTTTTATAGATATTTTTTTGTTGTTCTAAAGGATACATAGCAACGCAATCTTTACCCAAATAACAAAGTTCAATCTGTAATTGCATTGATACAGACTGGGTAAAAAAATTACCTGCAAAACAGATATGTTTTGCTTCATGAATCTTATCAACAATATAGATTAAATCTTCATAACGCAAATTATCATAAGTATCCTGTAAATTATGAATCACGTTTTGAAAATGATTTTTAAAAATGTCCTTCCCTTCATCAATTGTTTCAGGAGCCGGTAACTGATGGTCAAACAACAATCTTTTTGCATCTTGATTAAAATAATGCAAATTCATAGTGACATCTTTTTTAAAATCAGTAAATGATTCATAACTAAGTTTACGACAAAGCCTGGAAATTGTTGCAGTAGAAACATAACACATTTTCGCAACATCGGTAATACTACTATCCGGTATTTTATAAATATTCTTTAAAATCGTTTTGGCAGCACCCCAGTAAACATCATGAATACTGGTCATATTAATGAAATTGATGAGATTATAGAAGGCACTTCTCATTGAGGTTGTCCCTCATCATATTTCAAGACTGTGACTTCTCCAGTTGTCAGACATAAACAATTTAATTGTCCTTTATTACCAACAGCTAAACCACCATCTATCGCAATCTTATTATGATAATCTGGATCATACCAGACATCAAAAGAATGATCTTCATTAATAAAACAACAAGGTGTATGCCCAAAGATATACGTATAATCAGGATTGGCTTCATTCAAATAAAAATATTCACGTATCCAAGCTAATATTTCTTCATCATTCTCTTCTAAAGGAATTTCCGGATCAACACCTGCATGTACTAAAACATAATGTTTTCCATTCAAATCTAATTCATAATAACTTGGCAATGAATCAATAAACGAAATCAATTCTTTAATAAACATACGTTTTAAATCAAAATATTCTTCATAGGGAATGTAATCTTTTTGTAAATATTCTCTAATACTATCAACTGTTTTATGTCCCCCATTTTGTTTCCATAAACGATAAGGATTAGAACGTTCAGAATCTAAATCATTATATTTCAAAGCAGCTAACATAGATTGACGCATCATAATTTCATGATTTCCTTTAATCATATGAATATTATCCATAGCTTTTACAAAATAATAAATATCTATACTATTAGGTCCACGATCCATGATATCCCCTAATATATAAAGTTCATCTTCTTCTGTAAACCCAATACGTTCCAACAACAATTGAAGTAATACAAATTGTCCATGAAGATCCGATATAACAAATATTCTTTTTTCCATATATCATCACCCCATTACATTCTATCATAATTCAATTTTTTTATAAACCAAACCTCTCTTTATTTTAAAAAAAATCTCTATTCAAAACATTTATGTAAAATAGAGGCTTAAGCCCCTATTCAATAATTCGCACCTGGAAAACAATTTCAACATTAGACATCGGTTCAATAGATGAAATCACAAAATAAAGTGTACGATTGTCGAGTGCTGGTGTCTGTGCTTGTCCATTAACAGTAAATGATTCATTCACATACACAACATTTTCATCTAATTCGTCACTAAAAACAACCTGTGTTTCTTCCACTAATGATGTGTTTTGTATAAAAATTGTATACGTTAAAATATCTCCTGCACAAGCTTTTTCTTTATCTACAGCTTTCGTAATTTGAAGTGGTTTTTTAACAGCTGTTTCCACTCCATTGCTTATACTGATATGACAACCCGTATCCACTTGAGCAATATTATATACTCGACTACATTCCATATAACAACCTCCTTTCCTTATAATTTATGTGTCTTTTTGAAATCGTTCTGTTTGTTTACAATGTTTCTTTTCAATTTTTGTAAAAATAAATCATTTCTGTTAAAAATAGTATATGATAAAAATAGTAGGTGATCCGTATGTTTAATGAATTCTATCTTTCCGTTTATAAGCAGCTTTTCTTTCGATGGATTCTCTCACATCAAAAACAATATCAAAAAGACAATGTCCATTGTTTCGTTGAAACAGAAAACGAAAAACATCAGATTATTTGTTTTGAATCCATAAAAGTCAAAGGAAAAATTACAATCTGGTACAATCATATTGTAGAAGAAGAAATCTCACGATTAAGTGATGATAAACTTGTTTTTTACTTGCATTTTACAATGACCGATTTAGCGCAATGCTCTCATTTATTCAAAGAATTTTATCAGACGCTGATTCAATATACCCGACAAAAAGAATGGAAAATTGCATTATGTTGTACTGGCGGGTTATCAACATCTGTTTTTATTGAAGAAATGCAACAAGTTTGTGAACTGGAAAATATTCATTTTCAGCTTGTCTCATTATCTTTAGATCAGCTTTATAACCATTATCAAGATTATGATGCTTTATATCTGGCACCTCAAATTGCTCATTTAGAACCTGATATTATAGCCCATACAAAACATCAGATTCCTGTTTACTGTATTGATGCAACACTATTTGCGACAAAGAATTATCGTGCTATTATTCAGACAATTCAAAAAAACATCCAAGTTCAATCATAAACTTGGATGTTTTGTTTAAATATCATTCTTTTATAAAAGGAAGATAGCGGGATTTATGAGTCTGATTCACATAGAAACTCACATCAATGCCATTTTCTAAATATTCTAATTGAACAATCTCATATTGATATTCTATTTCACTAAAAATATGACCTTGTTCATAGGGAATATATATACTTATTAATTCATAATCTTTAAAGAGAGTTTGAATAATCATATCTTCTAATTCATCAAAATGTAACTTTTCTTTAACAGATATGCCAATACTGTTTTCTTGTTCAAAGATAGGTAATTGAGGAAGTAAATCTATTTTATTATACACATAAATCATAGGAATATGTTGAGCACCAATATCTTTTAATACAGATAAGGTTGTTTCTATTTGATTGTGATAATAAGGCGAAGACGTATCAATGACATGTAAGAGTAAGTCTGCGTCTTTAACTTCTTCCAATGTAGAACGAAAGGCCTGTACAAAAGAATGAGGCAGCTGATGAATAAAACCTACTGTATCATTCATAATCATATGATGTTTTTTGAAATAGATACGTCTTGATGCTGTTTGAAGTGAAGCAAAAAGCATATCTTTAGCGTCTACTTTTTTCTGTGTGAAATGATTCAATAAAGATGATTTTCCACTATTAGTATATCCAACAAGACAGACAACCTTTTCTTGATGATGTTTTCTTAACTGTCTTTGTGTCTGACGCTGTTTTTCAATAACTTCCAGTTCTCTTTTGGCTTGTGTTAATTGACGACGAATACGGCGACGATCTAATTCAATCTGTTTTTCCCCCGCTCCACGAAATCCCATTCCTCCCTGTTGAGAATATAGGTTCTGTTTCATCCCTGCCAATCGTGGTAAAGTATATTCCAGTCTTGCCATAGCAACCTGTAATTTTGCTTCTTTTGTTTTCGCTCTTGAAGCAAAGATGCGTAATATCAAATCGCTACGATCTGTCACTTCAACTTGCCAGACATCACTAAGATTTTTCATTTGTAGTGGCGTGAGTTCTTCATTAAAAATAACGATGTCATCTTTGTTTAAAAGTTCTTCAATTTCCATGACCTTTCCTTTTCCAATATAGTATTGAGGAGAAATCACTTCTAAATTTTGAATAAAAAATGTCTTCACTTCTATATCACAGGCATAGGCCAGCTGTTCTAATTCCTGCATAGAAACATCAAAATCATATGTCATTTGGGGATATTTCACACCTACCAATATTCCTCTCATACCATCACCACTTTCAATAAGGAGTCTTTATGAAAAAAGCTAATTATTATTTTACACTTTGCCTTGTCCTTTTTACAACTCTTTTTTCTTTTTTTAATATGTTTCAAATTGTTAAAATTTCTTCCCAGGTCATTCAAATCGTCCTCACCAATTTATTACCTTCTCTTCTTCCTTTTATGATTCTCATCTCTTTATGTTTATCATTAGGAATCTTTCAATTCATCAGTTATTTCATTCAATTTATTTTTTCACCCCTTTTTCATTTAACACCCCATATGTCTTCTTTATATTTTATGTCCTTTTTCTGTGGTTATCCAACCAACGCAAAAATGTTAAGGGAATCATATGAATTAGGATATATCAATATCTCTCAACTCCAGCATCTGCTTTCCATCGCTTCTTTTTCATCACTGAGTTTTATTTTTGTATCCTTAAAACTTCCTTTCTCCATTGCTTTGATGATTTATTTAAGCCATATTCTTCCAAGTATAATGAAAGCTCTTTTTTATCATCATCATTACCAGTGGATGTCTTTAAAACAAAGTCTACAGCCCATCCTCAATCCACATATGCGCTTCGTTGACGCTTTAAAAAAAAGCATTACTTCTTCTTTAACAGCTTTTATTTTTATTTTAGGTTATATGCTTGTCTTTCAGTTTATAGGCTATAGCCTGCAAACAATTATACACCACCATTTTTTATTAACAATTATTAGAGGATTTTTAGAATTTAGCTCTGGCTCTATCCAAATCTTACAATATCATCACTTTCTTGTTTATCCTTTTATCAGTTTTTATCTATCTTTTTCTGGATTATCAGTCTTAATGCAGGTAGATAATATACTTGATGGTATTCCCTATTCATTTAAACAATATGTCTTATCAAGATTAGTACATGGTATATGTTCATTTTTTATCTGTTTAGTCTTACAGTATTTGACAATATAAAGATATATGCTATAATAATAGTAACCATTATTAATAAGGAGTACGATACTATGTCTGAAACAAAATTAAGGTATTCTAAACAAAGGGAAACAATTTACGAGGTTTTAAAAGATGATTGTACACATCCTTGCGTTGACGATATTTACGCAAAGGTTAAACAACTCATTCCAGATATTAGTTTAGGGACAGTTTATCGTAATTTGAATTTACTTGCTGATCATCATAGAATTACACGCTTAGATATTGGTGATGGAGTCATTCATTTTGACGCACGCATTGATCCTCACTACCATTTGATTTGTGATCAATGTGGAACGATTCAAGATATTGTATGCTCACAGGCAATACTTGATGAACTTATTAATAAGGTCAATGAACAATCTGAACATGTTATTGAAGGGGCACAAATTCTTTTCCATGGGACATGCTCACATTGTTTCAAACAAAAATCATAGAAAGGAGGGCATTATCATGCCTACATTAAAAGGAACAAGAACTGCTAATAACTTATTACACGCATTTGCTGGAGAATCTCAAGCAAGAAATCGTTACACTTACTATTCTTCAATTGCTAAAAAAGAAGGATATGTACAAATCGCTAATATTTTTGAAGAAACAGCTAATCAAGAAAAAGAACACGCAAAAAGATTAATGAAATTATTAAATACTGAATTAAAAGGAGAAGCTTTACACGTTGAAGGTGATTTCCCAATCATGCTTGGAACAACTGCTGAATGTTTAAAAGCAGCTGCTGCTGGAGAAAACGAAGAATGGACTGATATGTATCCAGAATTCGCTAAAATTGCAGAAGAAGAAGGATTCCCTGAAATCGCTAAAGTTTGCAGAAGCATTGCTGTAGCTGAAAAAATGCATGAAGACAGATATTTAAAATTATTAGAAAACCTTGAAAACGGAACAGTTTTCAAAAAAGACGAAGTTGTTATGTGGAAATGTAATAACTGTGGATTCATTTTTGAAGGTACTGAAGCTCCTGAAAGATGTCCTGCATGTGATCATCCACAAGCTCACTTTGAAGCATATACTTTCTTTAAAGGATAAAATACAAACCCCAATCAATGGTTGGGGTTTTCATGTATAATAAAATCTCTCAAAAATGAGAGATTTATTTATATTAGTACAAATCGTTTTGGTGTGCCATGAAATCTTTCAATTCCTCATCTGTTGCTAAAACATAATGTGTATCCGTAATCTTGTGTTGTGTACCAGCTTCATAATCAAGCCCACTTTCTTCATAATTATAAGTCAGTGAAACTCTCTTTTTTTCAACGTCTGGATTTGGATGAGGGATGGCTGATAACAACGATTTTGTATACGGATGCAAAGGATGGTTAAAGATTTCTTCCGAAGTTCCTGTTTCTACAAGATGTCCTAAATGAAGTACCCCAATACGATTGCTAATATACTTAACCATAGACAAATCATGTGCAATAAACAAATATGCAATATTTGTCTTTTTTTGTATCTTCTTCATCAAGTTAACAACCTGAGCCTGAATAGATACATCCAAAGCCGAAATAGCCTCATCTGCAATAATCAAACTTGGATTCATAATTAATGCTCTCGCAATGCCAATACGTTGTCTTTGTCCACCAGAGAATTGATGAGGATATCGAGATGCATGTTCTCTTGATAAACCCACAAGTTCTAAAATCTGATATACTTTTTCATTTCTTTCTTCAATTGTCTGATAAGTATGATGAATATCAAGTCCTTCAGCTATAATATCTAAAACTTTTCTTCGTGGATTCAAACATGCCATTGGATCTTGAAAAATCATCTGCATATTAATACGTAAGTTAGACAATGTTTCTTTATCCATTTTTCCTGAAATATCTTTTCCATTAAAAATAATACTTCCTGAAGTTGGTTTATATAAACGAATAATACTTCTTCCTGTTGTAGATTTTCCAGAACCAGATTCTCCAACTAGACCATAAGTTTCACCTGGATGAATCTCAAAAGAAATACCATCAACTGCTTTTACCGTAAAATTACGATTGATTTTAAAATGTTGTTTTAAATCTTTGACAATAAGGATTGGTTCTTGATTAGCCATTTGTCAACCCCTCCTTTTTCATTTTCTCAATACGTTTCTTTAAAGATTCAGGCATCTCCACCTTTGGTGCTCTTTCATGCATTAACCAGCTTGCAACTTTATGTGTATTTGAACCTGGTACATCAAACATAGGAGGATCTATTCTTAAATCGATATTTAAAGCATACTGATTTCTTGGCGCAAAAGCATCACCTTTAATTTCCTGTGTGAGATTAGGTGGTGTTCCCGGTATTGTATACAATTCATCATCACTCGTATCTAAATCAGGCATAGATGACAATAAGCCCCAAGTATACGGATGTCTAGGATCATAAAAAATTTCATTAATCGTTCCTGTTTCCACAATTTTACCCGCATACATAACATTGACAAAGTCAGCAACTTTTGCGACAACACCTAAATCATGAGTAATATAAATGACAGATAGATCTTTTTTCTTTTGAATTTCTTGAATCAATTCCAAAATTTTTGCCTGAATAGTCACATCTAGTGCTGTTGTTGGTTCATCACAAATCAAAACATAAGGATCACATGATAACGCAATAGCTATGACAATTCTTTGTCGCATTCCACCAGAAAGCTGATGTGGATAGTTTTTCATTCTTTTTTCAGCATCAGTAATTCCTACTTCCTTAAGAAGCTCTACCGATTTTTGATAAGCTTCTTCTTTTGATTTTCCATAATGAAACATCATTGGTTCCATAATCTGTTTCCCAATTGTCATTGTTGGATTCAATGAAGTCATAGGGTCCTGGAAAACCATCGCAATCTTACGACCACGAATTTCTTTTTGCATTTCTTTTTGACTTAACTGAACAATATCTTTAGTAATGGCTTCTCCAGTATTTTCATCATGCCAGGTATATTCAATAGAACCTGAATCAATACTTCCATTATTTGCTAAAATCCCCATAATTGCTTTTGTTGTCACAGATTTCCCTGACCCTGATTCACCAACAATAGCAACAGTTTCACCTTTATATAAATCAAAATTAACCCCTCGAATCGCATTAACCTTACCATTTCCTGTTTTAAAAGATATAGTCAAATCTCTAATTTTCAATATTCTTTCTCTTTCCATAGACTACATCTCCTTCATTGTTGGATCTAAAGCATCTCTTAATCCATCCCCAAATAAGTTGAAACTTAACATTAATACTGATAAAACAACAGCTGGAATCAACATCATATATGGATAAACAAGAAAACTTTCAAACCCATCATTAATTAATGTTCCCAGTGATGCATTTGGAACAGGTAAACCCAAACCAACAAATGATAAATAAGCTTCATAGAAAATAGCATTTGGGATAGACATCATGATCATAATAATCATTTGACTATAAATATTTGGTAATATTTCTTTAAAGATAATAAAGAAACTCTTTGCTCCTAAAGTACGTGAAGCCAAAACAAACTCTTCTTCTTTCACTTTTAAAACCTGTGCTCTAACTATACGACTCATTCCAATCCACTCTGTCAAAGATAAAGCAAAGACAATCGTAGTTAAACTTGATTTCATAACCATTAATAATAAAGTTAAAACAACCAATGTTGGAATAGAGTTAATAATTTCTTGAATTCTTTGCATAACAGAATCAACCATGCCACCAAAATATCCTGAAATTAATCCATAAGTTGTTCCAACAATCACATCTATAAAGACAGCACAAACAGCAATAAACAATGAAATACGCGCACCTGTCCATAAACGTACCCATAAATCTCTACCATTTGTATCTGTTCCAAACCAGTGTTCTAAATTAGGAGAAATAGATTGTAAAGAAGTATTCAAATCATCAAATTCCCATGATGAAAGTATTGGTGCAAAAATAGCCAATAAAACAATGATTATAATCATAATCAATCCAATAACAGCCCCTTTATTTTGAGAAAAGATTCCAATTGCTTCTTTCCATGCTGGTTTAGCAGGAGCTACAACATCTATCGAAATATCCTGCTTATCCCCAACGAATTCAAAATCATCAGGTAAAAATTCAATATTTTTCAAATTTGCATCCATTATGAATCCTCCTTACCTAAACGTATTCTTGGATCAATAATTCCATAAGAAACATCAATAATTAGCATCATCACAATATACATAGCTGCATATAAGAATGAACAAGCCAAAATAATATTCACATCATTAGATAAAATACTATTGATAAGTAGCTTACCCAATCCTGGAACACCACAGATTTTTTCTACAACCATCGTTCCTGTCATCAAGTTAACTAAAATAGGTCCTAAAATAGTCACAACAGGAATTAATGCATTACGTAATGCATGTTTAAAAATAAGTGTTTTGCTATCTAATCCCTTTGCTTTAGCCAAAGTCATATATTCACTATTCATAACAGATACCATTTCTGTTCTTGTAAAACGTGCAACATTGGCAATAACCCCAACAGACAATGCCATCACTGGCATGATAGATGAACCAATTGGATTCATTGAGCTATATTGTGTTGGAAAAATATGCAATTTTGATGCAAATAATATCAATATCATCATCGCAAATACAAACGAAGGAACAGATACACCTATAACGGAAATAACTGTAGCCAAAGTATCCCAAATCGTATTTTTATGCAATGCTGCAAATACACCTAACAATGTCCCTAATACCCCACCAATGATGACTGCACTCAATCCATACATGAATGAAATTTTTGCTGCAGAACCTACAAGTGAAGCAACAGGCATATCTTTATACATATTGTAAGAAACACCAAAATCCCCTGTCAGCATATTTTTAACATAATTCACAAATTGAGTTAATATAGGTTGATCCAATCCATATCTTGCCTCAATCGCTGCTCTTTGTGTTTCAGATAACCTTTCATTGTTGATTGGTGACCCAGGCAATAATTTAACAATCAAAAATAAGACAACAAGTATAACAAATAATGTAACCAAAGATATGAGTAATCTCTTGCCAATATATTTTAATGTTGATTTACTCATCAAATCCCTCCTTTTAAAAGATAAACACAATATAGAAAACCATATTGTGTTTATCAGCTTTCATAACTTGAATTGTTTTATTCTGCCTTTTCTACATAAGTAAATGTATAAGGTACACCAACTGGTCTATGAACCAAACCAGAAACTTTTTGATTTTCTAATGCTGAAGTTCCTTTTTCAAAGACTGGAATATTTGGTAAGTCTTCCATAATAATCTTTTCAGCATCAATCATATATTGCCAACGTGTTGTAGCATCTGCTTCAGTTGAAACTTTTGCCATGACTTCTTCATAGTCTTCACTATAATATTTACCATAGTTATTAGAATTTCCATCTAATAATAAGTTTAAATATGTTGTAGGATCACCATAATCTGGTCCCCAACGTGTACATGCAATGTCAAAATCACCATTAGCCATTTTGTTATAGATTCTATCTTGTTTTGTTGTTGCAACCATTTCAACATTGAATCCATCTAATTTTGTAAGAGCATTTTGTAAATATTCAGCCATCTGATCCATTGGTGATTCATCAGTACCATAAGTTAATCTCACAGTAATTGAATCTTTACCAATTTCTTTTAATCCTTCAGCAAATAATTGTTGTGCTTTTTGTAAATTATATGTTGTGACATCATAATTACCTGCATCATCTCTAAAATCACTTCCTGTAGGACTGACTGATAATTCTCTAGGTACAAATCCTGCTGCAGCTTTAGAACCATCTTTTAAGATATTGTTTGCTAAATCATCTCTATCAATAGCCATTGAAATAGCTTGTCTAATTTTATTATTTGCTAAATCAGTATTCTTTTCGTTGATTTCAAGATAGAATAAATATCCTTCATTAAATGAAACATAAGATTCATCATTTTTATATTGATCAACTAATTCTGAATTAATTGGTGCAAAATCAGTTTCACCATTTCCAAAGCTTGTTGCAGCTGTTTGTGGATCTTGAACCAAGTTCATAACTAAATTTTGAATTTTCACTGCATCAGCATTCCAGTAGTTGTCATTTTTTTCAAAAGTGGCCTGTTTTCCAGGTTGCCAATCTGTCATGATAAAAGCACCATTAGATAAAACATTATCAGCATTCTTTGCGTATTGGTCACCTTTTTCTTCACAGAATTTTTGATTAATTGGATAATAACATGGGAAGGTCATTAATTCATCAAAATAAGAAACAGGTTTTGTTAATTCTACAACAAGTGTTTTATCATCCTTTGCAGTCACACCCATATTTGCAAAATCATCATCAGTTAATTCTTTTTGGCTACCCATTTTTGCTAAAATTTCATCTACACCTTTGATAGAAGCTGCATCACTACCTAACATATAAGCATAGTTACCATTATTCTTTAAGATTCTTTGCCATGCATAAATGAAATCATCTGCTGTTACAGGATCTCCATTAGCCCAGTTAGCATTTTCTCTTAAATAGAAAGTATAAGTTTTTTGATCACCACTCACATCATATTTTTCAGCGATAGCACCCGTAATATTTCCTTCTTCATCTAATCCCATCAAACCATCGATGCAGGCATGCATTGCATTAAATGACATACCATCATCAGCATCAGAAGAATCCAGATTTTTAATATCTAGTTCGCTTGAAAAAACGTAAGTATCATTAGCAACAGAACCACTGCCGCAACCTACAAGCATAGCTGCTGCCAAACACATCACAATTAAAGCTTTCAACTTCTTCATTTTTTCTCCCCCTTTTTTGAATCACAGGTTTTTCCTGTATGAGGGTAGTATATACTCAAGAAATTCAAAAGTCAATATATTTTTATCCAAAAGACAAATATTTATTATTTTTTTGTTTTAAACACAAAACATTTTAGAATATATAGACAAATGTATACAATTATTACGTAATCCAAAGATTTTTATTCATCAAAAAAAGCAATCCATTCAAGATAGATTGCTTAATAAGCATATTTCCATTTTCCAATATAATAAATAACATACACCAAAACCAAAGCCCATACAATATCCATAAAAGCATGCTGTTTAATCATGACAGTAGACATACAAATCAATATCGCTAAAACGATAATCAATAAACACAACCATTTATGTTGTTGTATTCTATAACTTTTTAACAGGGATATACACATCATAACACTATTATATACATGAATGCTAGGACAGACATTTGTTGAAGAATCAACAGAATAAATAAAACTCACTAAACA